>JAIXVY010000528.1 GCA_027482505.1 Opitutaceae bacterium
CCTCGACGCCGCCATCGTCGCCACGCCCGACGTCTTTCACGCCCCGCACACCAACGCCTGCCTCAAGGCCGGACTCCACGTCTACTGCGAAAAAATGATGTCCAACACCATCGAGGGCGCACGCTCGATGGTGCAGACCATGAAGGAGACCGGGCGTCTCCTCCAGATCGGCCACCAGCGCCGCTCCAACCCGCGCTACCTCTTCACCCGCGACCGCCTCATCGGCGAGGCCAAGCTGCCCGGCCGCATCACCGCCGCCCAGGCCCAGTGGAATCGTGCCGTGACCAAGGATCTCGGCTGGCCCAAGAAGAGCGACATCCCCGCCGAGACCCTGGCCCACTACGGTTACCCCGACATGGCCACGTTCCGAAACTGGCGTTGGTTCAAAAAATTCGGCGGCGGCCCGCTCTCGGACCTCGGCGCCCACCAAATCGACATCTTTTCCTGGTTCTTCGGCCGCCTACCCAGCACCGTCTTCGCCAGCGGCGGCAAAGACTTCTATGAAGGCCACGAGTGGTTCGACAACGCCATGGTCGTCTACGAATTCCCCCAGGCCGACGGACGCGTGGCCCGCGCCTTCTACCAGGTCCAGACCACCACCAGCTCGGGCGGCGGCTACTGGGAGCAATTCATGGGGCCCGACGGCACCGTGCGCATCTCGGAAAATCCGGCGCACACCAAAATCTACCGCGAGGCCGCCGCGCCATCGTGGGAGGAATGGGTGCGCAAAAACTATCTTCGCCAGGACGCCTCCGCCGCCGCGGCCGGACCCGCCGCCGACGCCAAGGTCGACGCCCGCGAGACCGCCGCCCTCGTCACCTACAGCCTCCCCATCTCGCTCAACAAGGCCATCCACCAATACCACCTGGAGAACTTCTTCCAGGCCATCCGCGGCAAGACCAAGCTCAACTGCCCCGCCGACGAGGCCTTCCGCTCCGAATACCCAATCTACAAGGCCATCGAGGCCGTGGAAAAACGCCAGCTCCTCACCATTGAAGATCCGCTCGCCTGAGCATACCGCCATGTCCGCCCTTCGCCTTCTCGTCGCTTCCCTCGCGCTTGTCGCCGTCGCTCGCGCGGCCGAACTCGTGCCGCTCGTCACCGAACTGCCGAAACCCCTGATCGTCGGCACGCCCGTGCCGATCAAGGTCGACAATCTCGAAGCCCCGCGCAAAGGCCCGCGCGCCGACTTCCTCGTGCCCGCCGCGGCGAAAAACCTCGCGCTCAAAGCCACCGTCTCCAGCAGCGACTCCGCGCCGCTGCTCGGCGATCCGGAGCTCGTTACCGACGGCGACAAGGACGCCGCCGAGGGCTGCTTCGTCGAACTCGCCGGCGGCACCCAGTGGATTCAGATCGACCTCGGCCAATCCGCCGACCTCAGCGCGATCGTCGTCTGGCGCTTTCACTCGCAGCAGCGCGTCTATCTCGGCTGCGTCGTGCAGGCCTCCGACGATCCCGACTTCATTTCCGGCGTCACCACGATCTACAACAGCGACGCTCAAAATATTTCCGGCCGGGGCGCGGGCAAGGATCCCTCCTACATCGAAACCCACGAGGGCCGCGTCCTCGACGCCAAGGGCGCGAAAGGCCGCTACGTTCGCCTCTACAGTCACGGCAACACCTCCAACGCCCTCAACCACTACATCGAGGTCGAGGTCTGGGGCGTGCCGCGACCCTGAGCGTGCGCGCCTCGGTGCCAGTCCCGCCTCCCGCCGCGCGCCGCGCCGTCGTCTGGCTCGGCGCGCTGGTCTTCGCGCTCGCCCTGCTCTTGCGCCTGCCCGGGCTCGACTCGCGCCCCTTCCACCCCGACGAGGCGGTCAACGCCCACCTGCTCGACGGCCTCCTCAACGGCGAGGGCTACCGCTACCGCCAGCACGACCACCACGGGCCCACGCTCTACCGCTTGTCCGCCTCCGTCCTCACCATGACCGGCCCGACCCGGGCCGCAGACTGGGAAGCGTGGATGCTCCGCCTGTTTCCCGCCGTCGCGGGTTCCGTCGTGGCCGCCGTCGCCGCGATCTGGCTCGCCGTCCGGGTCGACCTTCGCTCCGGCCTCGCCGCCGGAGTCCTCCTCGGTCTCGCGGCGCCCTACGTCTACTACTCCGGCAGCTTCATCCACGAGATGCTGCTCATCGCCCTGCTCCTCGGCTGGTTCGCCTGCGCCTGGGCCTGCGCCACCACCGATTCTCTCCGCCCCGCCTGGCTCGGCGGCCTTTTCGCCGGATTGATGCTGGCCACCAAGGAAACGGCCGCCCCGATCCTCGGCCTGCTCCTTCTTGCCATCATCGCAGCCGCCCGCCCGCCCCTGCGTCGCGTCTTCGCCGCTCTCCTCCGCGCCACGCCCGCCGCGCTCCTCGTCGTGCTGCTCTTTTACAGCGATTTCGGCCGAGAACCCGCCCGCGCCCTGGATCTTTTTCGCGCCGTCGGCGAACAAGTCGCCCGCGGCACCGGCGAAGAGCATGCGTATCCATTTTCGACTTACTTCCGCTGGTTTCTTTCTCCGATCGGCCCGGGCCTTCCCTGGAGCGGCTGGCTCCTGGTGGACCTCGGCTTGTTCGGCTTTTTGGCCGGCCGCCGCGAACCGCTTCCGCGCGCCCTCGCGCTCGGTTTCGCCCTGCTCGCGCTCTTCTTCTCCGCCCTGCCCTACAAAACCCCCTGGCTCGTCCTCGCTCCCGCGCTGCCTCTCGCCCTCCTCGCCGCCCTTGGCGCCGCCCGCCTTTCGCGCCTCGCTCCCGGCCGCGTCGCCGTCATGGCGCCCGTCCTCTTGCTCGCCAGCCTGCTCGCGAGCGAAACCTTCGAGCGTTGCGTGCGTTGGCCGGTCGCGCCGGACAATCCCCTCGCCTACTCCCCCGGCAGCCCCGACCTCGCCCGGCTCGCACTCGACCTCGACCGCCTCGCCGGCGATGCGAATCCCGTCGTGCAGGTCGTGGCCGAAGATTACTGGCCGCTGCCTTGGACGCTCCGTCGTTATCGCGCCGGATTCTGGTCCGAACCGCCCGCCACGCTCCAAGCGGGGCTCCTGCTCGTCTCCCCCGCGCACGTTTCCGCCGTCGCCGGACGGGCGCGTGATTTCGCCCCCTACGAACTACGCCCCGGTCTCACGCTCTTCCTGGCCCGCGTTCCCTGACTTTCCACCATGCCCCCCAGCCACCCCACATCCGACTCCCATCCCAGCAAGCTCGTCTTCTGGGGATGTTTCATCGCCCTCATCGCTACGTCCTTCGGCTTCATCACGCGCATGCTTCTGCTCGGGCGTTTCGCGCAGGACTTCGGCCTCGACAAGGTTCAGGTCGGGGAGCTCCAGGGCGCGGGCATCTGGCCCTTCGCGATATCGATCATCCTCTTCAGTCTCATCATCGACCGGGTCGGTTATCGTATCTCGATGATTTTCTCCTTCGTCTGCTACGCCGGCTACCTAGCGCTCGCCTCGCTCGCCTACTCCGCCATCCAGGGTCAGGAAGGCGCCGCGCTCGCCGCCGCCCAGCAGCGCGGGCATGCCCTGCTCTACTGGGGCAGCATCATCCTCGGTCTCGGCAACGGCACCGTCGAGGCCTTCGTCAACCCGCTCGTCGCGACGATGTTCTCCAAGGAAAAAACCAAGTGGCTGAACAAACTCCACGCGGGCTGGCCCGCCGGGCTCGTCTTCGGCGGCCTCATCACCATCGCGCTCGGCTCCGTCGCCAGCGAAGGCGACTGGCGGCTCGTGCTCGGACTCATCGCCCTGCCCTCGGTCCTCTTTTTCGCCCTCCTCATAGGCGCGCGTTTTCCGCGCAGCGAACGCGAGCAGGCCGGCGTATCCTATCGCGATATGCTCGGCGAATTCGGCATGGTCGGGGCGCTCGTCGCCTTCGGTCTCATCTTCGCCCAGCTTGGCCAGGTCTTTGGCTGGGGCCTTGCCGTCACCGCCGCGCTTACCGCCGTCGTCGTGCTCGGCTTCGGAGCCTACACCCGCCGGCTGGGCAGCGGGCTGCTCGCCTTTCTCATTCTGCTCATGATGCCGCTCGCCACCGCCGAGATCGGCACCGACGGCTGGATCAGCAGCCTCATGGAGCACCCGCTCGCCGCCTCGGGATACCATCCCGGCTGGGTGCTCGTTTACACCTCGGCCATCATGATGGTCCTGCGCTTCGTCGCCGGCCCCATCGTGCATCGCTTCTCGCCCATCGGCCTGCTCATGGGCAGCTCGGCGCTCGCCATCGTCGGCCTCTTCCTGCTCTCCCGCTGCGCCGAGGCCCCGCTCGCGGCCATCTTCGGCGCGGCCACGCTCTACGCCGTCGGAAAAACATTCTTCTGGCCCACCATGCTGGGCGTCACCGCCGAGCAATGCCCCCGCGGCGGCGCGCTCACCCTCAACGCCATGGGCGGCGTCGGCATGATCGCCGTCGGCGTGCTCGGCTTCCCCTACATCGGCGCGCTCCAGGAAAAGACCGCCTCCGCCCGCCTCCACGCCGAGGCCCCGGCCCTCGCGCAAAGCGTGCTGGTGGAAAAGTCGTATCTGCTCGGCGACTACGCCGCCATCAACCCGGAAAAGGCCGCCGCCGTCACGGACGCGGCCGCCAAGGCCACGCTCGACGCCGCCCAGGTCGCCGGCCAGTTCGACGCCCTCGCCCACATGGCCTTTTTCCCGGCCTTCATGCTCGCGGGCTATGTGCTTCTCTTCGCGCACTTCCGCCGCAAGGGCGGCTACCGCCCGGTGGACCTCTCCGCGAAATCCTGACCCGTTCGCAAAGCAGACCCGCATGGCCGCGTCCTCGCCGAGCAAAACTCCCTTCAGTCGCCACCGCCACGAGGCGATGGCGACCTGGTTTGAGCTTCAAATCGCCGGCGAAGACCGCGCCTACGCCGCGCAGGCCGCGCACGAGGTCTCCAGGCTTTTTGATCGTCTGGAAGCCCTGCTGAGCCGCTACCGCGAGGACAGCGAGATTCGCCAGCTCGGCCGTCTCGCTTCGGGAGAAAGCATGCGACTCGCTCCCGAAACCGCCATCTGCCTGCGCCAGGCGGCGGAACTCTCCGCGCTCACCGGCGGCGCCTTCGACCCCGCTCTCGGCCACCTAAGCGCCGCGCCCGGTGTCTCTGCCCGCGAAACCACGCCGCGCGGGCGACTTTTGCTCGACCTGGAACACCCCATCGCCGGCGCCGAAGGCGGCCCGGTGCACCTCGATCTTGGCGCGATCGGCAAGGGCTTCGCGCTCGACCGCGCGGCCGAACTGCTGCGCGAGTGGGACCTGCCCGGCGCCCTGCTCATAGCCGGCGGCAGCAGCCTGCTCGCCCTCGATCCCCCCGCCGGTGCTTCCGGTTGGGAAATCGGCCTCACCGAACGGCAAGGCATACGGATAGCCAACATCGCGCTCGGGGCTTCGGGCGCATCCGTAAAAGGCGCGCATATTCTAGACCCCAGGGACGGCCGCCCCGCCCACGGCTACGCGCGCACATGGGCCAGCGCGCCGAACGCCGCCGCGGCCGACGCCCTCTCCACCGCCGCGATGCTGTTGGATCGCGAGGAATTGGCGTCGCTGTGCCACCGCGCGCCCGACACCGGCTTCGCCCTGCTTGGCGACGAGACACGACCCGAGGCGGTAGAGATTTTCGGCGCATTTCCCCTCCTCGGCCACTTGTCGGCAGACTTCCGGGACCGATGAGCACGATGCCGCCGCAACTCTGGCTCGTCATCCCGGCTTGGCGCGAAGCCGAGCGCCTGGAAGCTTTCGCCACCCGACTTCTCCCCGCCCTCGCCAACAGCGGCCTGCCCATCGCCCTGCAAATCGTCGACGATGGCTCGCCCGCCGTGTTTGCCGACACGCTCGACGCGCGTTGTAGGGCTTGGGGCTCGTCCCATCCTTTCGTCCAACCCCTGCTCCGTCTCCCGCGGAATCGGGGCAAAGGCGCCGCAATCTACGCCGGATGGGATTTGGCCGTGGCCAATGCGGCGACCCGACTGGGCTTCTGCGACGCCGATGGCAGCGTGGACGCCGACGAGATGGTCCGCCTCTCGCGACTTGCGCTCGATCCGCCCCCGGAGGAGTCCGAGGTCTTGCTTGCCAGCCGGCATTGGCCCGGAGCCCGTGCCCGCTGGTCGTCGCCTTTGCGCCGCGTCCTTAGCCGCGCCTTTGTCGCCTGGGTGAGAAACCAAACCGGGCTTGCGGCGAGCGACACGCAGTGCGGCGCCAAGTTTTTGCCCGCCGCGCTTTACGTCCGGATTCGTCCCGAGCTCCGCGTCGAGCGCTTCGCCTTCGACGTGGAGCTTCTCACCGCCGCGAGACGCGCCGGAGCGAGCCTGCGGGAGGAACCGGTTGCGTGGACCCACCGCGCGAACGGCAGGTTGAACCTGATGCGGGACGGATTCTCGGCGATGCGCGAAGTCGTTCGCATCGGTCGACGCGGTTAGGCCAGGGCCGTCGCCCGCGGCGAATGCCGGCATCAATCGCGCGCCTTTAGCACGCCGACCAGGTCGAGCCGGTCCAACCGTCGACACGCAAACCAAAGCGAGAGCGCCGTGGCCGCCGCCACCACCGAGGCGGCGAACGCGTAGTTGGCCGCGGTCAACACCAGAGGCAAACGCACCGTTTCCGTGTTCACCGCGGCAAGGATGGTCTTGGCGAAGCCCGACCCCACCAGCAGTCCCGCCGGCAGCGCCACCAGCGCGAGCAAAACCAACTCCGCGACCAACACGCCCGCCACCTCGCCGCGTCCAAAACCCAGCACGCGCAAAGTGGCCAGCTCGCGCTGACGCTCCGAGAGCGAGATGCGCGCGCTGTTGTAGACGATGCCGAACGCCACCGTGGTCGCGAACACGAGGTAGATGGTCTGGATCAGGCCGATGCTCTGCGCCGTCGTCTCGCGAAAACTGCGCCGCATCGCCTCCTTGATGACGACGCGCGAAGCCGCCGGCGTCTCCTTCACCGCGCGCAGGAAATCGGGCCATCGCGCCGACGCGACGACGACGAAGACGCCGCTCACCCGGTCCCCCTCGCCGATCAAGCGATTCAGCGCGTCCAATTCCATGTGGGCAGCGATGCCGGCGAAATCCTCGGAAAAACCCGCCACGCGCACCGCAACCTCCGCGCGCCGCCCGTCCAGGACGCGCATCATCACCGTATCGCCCGCCGCCACGCCCAGGCTCTCACCAAGCACCTTGGACATCAAAAGCCCGTGCGCCGCGGGCGCGAGCGGACGCTGATGCGAGTCGATCACCCGCTGCAAACGCGCGTTGGCGGGCAGGCCCTGCACCGCCAGTCGCCGCGTGCGCGCTCCGGCGGAGAGCTCGACCGGCACGCTGCGAAACGGCTCCGCCTCCGTCACCCCGGGCAGCTGGCGCACATCGGACAGGGCGCGGGGCGAGGCCTCCTCGTTGAAGGCGACGATGGCGGTCTGGCGCTGCAATGCGTCCCACTGGAAATCGAGCACGTGCGCGATGCCGTCGCGAAAGGCGTTGGGAACGACGAGGATTCCCGTCGCCAGCGCGAGCGCCGCGACGGTGAGCGCGGCCCGCCAGGGGCGGCGCGAGAGATTGCGCAGGGCCATTCGCACCGAGATGCCCGCGCGTCGCGCCGGGCCCAGCCGCTCGAGCGGGGACGGACGGAAATCCTCGGGCGGCTCGGGGCGCATCGCCTCAGCCGGCGTGAGCCGCACCACGCGCCGCACCACGCCCAGCGCGCCCGCCAGCGCCGCGAACGTGCTCGCCGCCAGCGCCGCGCCCAGCGCGCCCCAGGCGGGCAGAAATTCCAGGGCCGGGAACCGAAAAAAGAGATGATACATGACCACCAGTTTTCGCCCGAGCAGCCAGCCTCCGGCCGCGCCGAGCGCCGCGCCCAAAAGCACGATCACCAGGGCGAACTTGACGAAGTGCAGCGCCACCGCGCGATCGGAGAAACCGAAGGCTTTCAGGATGGCGATCTGCTCCCGCTGGAGCGCGATCTGGCGGCCCAGCACGGCGTTGGTCATGAAGGCCGCCACGCTGAGAAAAACCAGCGGGAACCCGAAGGAAAGGCCGCGCAGAACCCCGATTTCATCCGACACTCGCGTGTCGCTCGGGTGGTCGCCGCGTCCGTAAGCGCCCAGCCCGCCCCAAGGCGCGAGCACGCGGTCGACGTCCGCGATCACCGCGCGCTCGTCCGCGCCGGGACCGAGCGCGAGCGCCACGGTGTCGAAAGCACCCTTTAGATTGAACGCCTCGGCCAGCTCCGTCTCCCGCATCCAAAAAACGCCGAAAGTCCGGTTGTCGGGCAAAGCCGCGCCCGGCGGCGCCTCGAAGACATACTCGGGCGAGAGCGCCACGCCGCACACGCGCAGCTCCACGCGCCGCCCGTTCAACAGCGCGGCGAGACGCGCGCCGGGCCGCAGCCCGTTCGCCTCGGCGAAGGCCTCGCTCACTGCGACCTCCAAACCGCCCTGCGCCTCGGGAAGGCGACCGGCGCGCACGAAGAGTCGGCCCAGCCTCGGTTCGCGACGGTCGGGAAGCGAACGTATGAGCCCAGAGGCGGGCTCCAGACGACCGGGCAAATCCAGCGTCACCGGACGCGCGACGCCGGGCTCCACCGCCGCCACGCCGGGAATCGCGGCCAATCGGTCGGCCACTTCCAGCGGGGCGCGCTGCAGCGAGGAGAAAACGTGGCCGAAGCGATGCCGCGCGTAGTAGTCGTCTCGCGCCGCGTCGAGCGAGCGAATGAGGGAGCGCGTCATGATCATCATCGCCAGCCCGCAGGCCATGACGAGCGCGACCGCGAGCACCTGCGACTTCAGCGCGCGCAGATCGCGCAGGAGCTTGAGGTCGAGGTGGTCCACGACGAGGTCCCGTTACCAGGCGAGCGCGTCCACCGCGGCGCGCCGGTCGTTTCGATGCTCGCGGTCGAGACGGCCGTCGCTGAGGTGAAGCACGCGATCGGCCATGTCGGCTATGACGGCGTTGTGCGTGATGATCGCGGTCAGCGTGCCGAGCTCGCGGTTGATGCGCTCGATGGCCTCCAGCACGATCATGCCGGTCTTCAAGTCGAGCGCGCCGGTGGGCTCGTCGCAGAGCAGGACCTGGGGGCGCTTGGCGATGGCGCGGGCGATGGCCACGCGCTGCTGCTCGCCGCCGGAAAGCTGGGCGGGGAAATGATCCATGCGCGCCTCGAGGCCGACCAGCTTGAGCGCCTCCTCGGGCGCCATCGGATCGCGCGCGATCTCCGTGATGAGCGCGACATTCTCCCGCGCGGTCAGGCTGGGGATGAGATTGTAGAACTGGAAAACAAAGCCGACGACGTCACGGCGATAACGCGTGAGACCGGCCTCGTCCGCGCCCGCGAGATCCCAACCGCGGTAGGTCAGGCGCCCGGCGCTGGGCAGGTCCAGGCCGCCAAGCAGGTTGAGCAAGGTAGACTTTCCCGAGCCCGAAGCCCCGAGCAGAACGACGAGCTCGCCGGCGAACAGATCCAGATCGACGCCCTTCAGCGCGTGAACCGCGGACGGTCCCGAGCCATAGGTCTTGCCGAGACCGCGCACTTCAAAAACGGCGTCGGCCGAGACCATGGCAACGGGAGAGGCGACCGGCTTACTTCGCGAGCAGCTTCGTCCAGCGGACGAGCTGCTTCTTGAACTGGGCCGGGCTGGGCATGCCGGTGCCGCGGCGCTTGGCCATGGCGCGCTTGAGGTCGAAGACCGTCACCCAGTCGTCGCCATAGCCGGGGTGGCAGGCCTTCACGTCGGCGGTGGCAAGCTGGTCGAGCGGCAGGCGCTTCTGTTCGGCGAGCTTCACGACCGCGCCCACCGCATGGTGCGCCTCGCGGAAAGGCACGCCGCGCTCGACGAGGTAGTCGGCGAGATCGGTGGCGAGCAGGGCCGGATCGGAGACGGCGGCGGCGCAACGGTCGGCGTTGACCGTAGCGCCCTCGAGCGTGCCGGCGAGGACCTCGGCGCAGATCACGGTGGTGTCGAGGCTGTCGAACACAGGCGGCTTGTCCTCCTGGAGGTCGCGATTGTAGGTGAGCGGCAGGCCCTTCACCATCGTCAGAAGCGCGGAAAGATTGCCGACCAGGCGTCCCGACTTGCCGCGCAGCAGCTCGCAGGAATCGGGATTCTTTTTCTGCGGCATGAGCGAGGAACCGGTGCAGAAGGCGTCGGGAAGCTCGACGAACTTGAACTCGGCGCTCGACCAGAGAATCAGGTCCTCGGCGATGCGCGAGGCGTGCACGCCGAAGAGGGCGCAGGCCGAGGCGAACTCGAGGAACAGGTCGCGGTCGGCGACGGTGTCCATGGAATTTTGCGTGACGCGCGGGCGTCCCTTCTCGTCGACGAAGCCGAGGGCCTTGGCGGTGAACTCGCGGTCGATGGGCAGGGTGGTGCCGGCGATGGCCCCGGCGCCGAGCGGGCACCAATTGGCGTGCTTGGCCACCGCGGCGAAGCGGGAGTGGTCGCGCTCCAGCATCTCCATCCAAGCGAAAAGGTGGTGGCCGAGCAGCACGGGCTGCGCGCGCTGGAGGTGGGTGTAGCCGGGGATGAGGGTCTGGCCGTCGCGCTCGGCGAATGCGAGAAGGGCGCGCTGGGCGAGGCGCAGGCGGGCCTGGATCTCGGCGCAGGCGTGCTTGAACCACAGGCGCATGTCGGTCGCGACCTGGTCGTTGCGGGAACGGGCGGTGTGCAGCTTGGCCGCGGCCGGCACGCGCTTGGTCAGCGCCTGCTCGATGTTCATATGCACGTCCTCGAGCTGCGTGCTCCAGGTAAACTTGCCCGCGCGGATTTCGGCGAGAATGGCGTCGAGCCCGGCGTGGATGGCGTCGCGCTCTTTCTTCGTGATGAGCCCCACATGGGCGAGCATGGCGGAGTGGGCCTTGCTGCCGGCGATGTCGAAGGGCGCGAGCCGCTTGTCGAAAGAAACGGACTCGCTGAAGCGCAGCATCAGGTCGGCGGGGCCGGCGGAAAAGCGGCCGCCCCAGGAAGCTTGGGAAGATTTCGCCATGGTGGGAAAAGGGATCGTAAAACGGGCAGCAGACCGGGCGCGCGGCGCGTGGGCAACGCGAAAGGCGGAGCGAAGCCGGCCGGCGCGGCGAAAGGCAGAAATGATCAGGCCTGGCTGAGCTCCCAGGCCGGCTGGATCTCGAGCGCGGCCGCGCCCTCGGCCAGCGTGGTCGCCCGCGCGGCGGGGTCGGCCCAGGCGGCGAAAGCGATCATGCCGGCGTTGTCGCCGGTGTGGCGAGGCTCGGCGGCGAAGAGGGGAATCCGCGCCTTGCCGGCCAATTGCCCCAGCGCCGCGCGCAAGGTCCGGTTGTTGGCCACGCCGCCGGACAAGCCCACGCTGCGGAAGGGCGTGCCCGCGTCCGCGCCGCGGGCGAGGGCGGCCTTGGTCTTGCGCGCCAACGCGTCGACCACCGCCTGCTGATAGCTGGCGCACAGGTTTGGCGTCTCGGCCGCGATCTCGGCGGGCGTCATTTTCTCCAGCTGATAGCGCAGAGCGGTCTTCAAGCCGGAAAAGCTGAAATCCAGTTCTCCGCGGGGCCCAAGACCGCGGGGAAAATCATAGGCGTCGACCCGCCCGGTGGAGGCGAGTTTTTCGACCAGCGGACCGCCGGGGTAGCCAAGGCCGAGCAGCTTGGCGCCCTTGTCGAGCGCCTCGCCGGCCGCGTCGTCGCGCGTGGAGGAAAGCACCGTGATGGAGCGCCGCTCGTCCAACACCGCCAGCAGGGTATTGCCCCCCGAGACGACGAGCGCGAGATGCGGCAGCAACTCCGCCATCCGGTCGTCAAAGCGGAGCGGATCCCCGGCGTGCAGGGAAATGAACGGCGACCAGACGTGGCCGCGCAGGTGGTTCACGCCCTTGAGCGGGCGGTCGAGCGCGAGGGCGAGCGCCTTGGCCGAGGCGAGACCGATGGCCAGACAGCCGGCGAGTCCGGGGCCTTGCGTCACGGCAAGGGAGCTCACGGCGCGAAAGTCCTCCGACGCGGCCCGCGCCCGGGCGAGCAGCGGCTCGATGGTGCGCAGATGCTCGCGCGTGGCCAGATCAGGCACGACGCCGCCGTGCTTTTCGTGAATGGCGATCTGGCTGTGAACCCACTCCGCGACAAGGCCGCGGGCGGGATCGAAAAGCGCGGCGGCGCTTTCATCGCAGGACGTTTCCAGGGCGAGAATCATGGCGCGACCTCCGCGGGGGCCGCTTTATCCGCCTGCGCCCCGGCCGCAGAGTCAGGCGCGGTCGCGTCCGACTCGGGCTCGGGTTTCGGCGCCGGACCGAACGACGGAGCCTCGCCGGCCAGCTCGGCGCGCAATTCCTTGAGCGCGACCTCCAGTTGCGTGTCCGTGGCGAAGGGCACGCCGAAGCGCTCCTTGAACTCCGCCGGATCGGTGATGTCGGGCCGCAGGCGATGCAAGAACACCGCTTTCTCCTGCTCGGGGGTCAGCACCTCCTTCAGATCGGGCTGAATCCCGCGCTCGTGAATGGTCACCCCGGAGGGCGTGTAGTAGCGCGCGGTGGTAAGCCGCAGGGCGGCGTCGCCCTTGAGCGGAAACAAGGTCTGCACGGAACCCTTGCCGAAGGTTTTCTCGCCCACGAGCACGGCGCGCCGGGTGTCGCGAAGCGCGCCGGCCACGATCTCGGCCGCGCTGGCGCTGCCGCCGTTGACCAGAATGGCCAAGGGCAGACGCAGCGGATCGGCCGAGCCCTCCGAGCGCAGTTCCATCCTATCCTCGCGACGACGCCCCTCGGTGTAGACGATCAGTTCCCCGCGGGGAAAAAAGGGCTCGACCATCTCGGCCGCGGCGGAGAGCAGGCCTCCGGGGTTGTTGCGCAGATCGATGACGAGCGCCTTCGCGCCCTGCGAACGCAGCTTTTCCAGCGCGGCTTGAAACTCCTCGCCGGTTTTTTCGGCGAAAACCGTGACGCGGACGTAGCCGATGCCGTCCGCCAAAAGCTCCGCGTCGCGCACGCTGTCGACCTTGATGATCTCGCGCTTGAGCTTCAGTTCGATGACACGGACCGGTTCGCCGCGTTCGAGCGTGACCGAGACGAACGTGCCGGGCTTGCCGCGCAGCTTGCCGACGAACTCCTCCAGCTTCAGGCCGCGCACGTCGGCGCCGTCGACTTTCACCAGCACGTCGCCGCGCAGGATGCCGGCTCGCTCGCCCGGGGTGCCCGCGATGGGCGCCACCACCACGATGCGGTCGTCCACCGCCTCGACTTGCACGCCTATCCCGCCGAACTGGCCGTCCACCTCTTCCTCGAGCGTCTGGAAAGCGCGCGGCGGCAAAAACTGCGAATACGGATCGAGCGCGCCTACCATGCTCTCGATGGCATGCTCGGCGAGTTTTTCCCCGCGCACCTCACCCGAGTCGACGTAGTGCTTGTTGAGCAGGCGCATGACTTGCGTGACCTGCTCGGAAGCGCGCGCGGTCTCCCGGTCCGGCCAGAGTCCCCAGGCCGCGACCACCTGCACGACGCCCAGCGCCATGAGGTAACCGGCGATCACGCCCAGTCCGATGCTGACAATCCGTCTAAACATGCGGCGGACTGTGCCCAAGCGATCTCTCTTGTAAATGGCTACGTCCACTCCCTGCCCCACCGATCCGGCCTTCCTCGCCGCCTTCCGCCGCGAGGCGGGCCCGGCCGGCGTTCTGCGGTTCGACGCGTTCATGCGACTCGCGCTCTACGAACCGGGCCTGGGCTACTACCGGCGTGATCGTGCGCGGGTGGGACGCGACCGCTCGACGGATTTCTACACCGCGACGAGCCTTGGCCCGGTTTTCGGCGAACTGGTCGCGGCGGCCTGCGGCAAGTTGTTGCGCGAAGCGGGGCTTGATCCCGCCGAGCACACCTTCGTGGAAATCGGAGCGGAACCCTCGGGCGGCGTGCTCGCCGCGACGCCCGGACACCCCTTCGCCGGCGTGCGCACGCTGCGGGTGGGAGAATCACTGGAGATAGCCGGGGCCTGCGTGGTGTTTTCCAACGAGCTTTTCGACGCGCAACCCGCCCGCCGCTTCGTTCGCCGCGCCGCGGACTGGCATGAACTCGGCGTCGCCCTCGCCGCCGACGGCCATACCTTGCGCGAAGCGGACCTGGGGCCCGTGTCTCCGGAAGCGGAGGTTTTTCTTCCCGAGCGCGCGATCACTCCCGAAGGCTATGTGTTCGACGCGCCGCTCGCCGCCGCGGAGCTCGCAGGCCACATCGCGGCCCAGCCCTGGACCGGGCTCTTCGTCGCCTTCGATTACGGAAAAAGCTTCGCGGAGCTAGCCCACTCCGTGCCGGCCGGAACCGCCCGCGCCTATCACCGGCACACCCAGTCGAACGACCTGCTCGCGCGTCCCGGGGAACAAGATCTCACCGTGCACGTGTGCTGGGACTGGCTCGCGGCGGCGCTGGCGCCCCATGGTCCGGCCGACGCCAAGCCTTCGGTAAGTTCGCAAGAGAGCTTTCTGGTGCACCACGCGGGCGAGACGCTCGCGGCGGCCCTGACCCGGGAAAGCTCCCCGGTCAGTCCTGTGAAACGCGCGCTTATGCACCTGATTCACCCGGCCCAGATGGGGCAGAAATTTCAGGTCCTGCACGCGAGAAAGACCTGAACCGCGTTTCCGGCCGGGGGCCCGCGCGAGAAGCTTTGACGCCATGCCGGCGCGAGATGAACGCTACCCATCTACCCCACCCCATGCGCCCTACGGCCAGCCCTGCCTTTTTCTTGTCGGTTTGTCTCGCGGCCCCCGTCTTTTCGCCAGCGGAGATCGCCCCATACCTGCACGTGTTGGCAGGCGACGAAAACGCTCCCGCGTTCATCAACTACGCGGTCGGAGCGGAGCTGCTTTGGACCAATGGTTATTTCGGCCAAGGCGTGGTCATCGCCAATGTCGAGGCGGGGCACTTCTGGTCGGAACACGAGGTTTTCAACCGCTCCGCGCTAGGCATTTCCGCGACGCCCGCGCTGCAGTTGAACGCCACGGCTTCCCCCAGCGCCCCCGAACTGGGCGAGGTGGATTTTCACGCGACCATGGTGGCCCACGTGCTCGCAGGGGCGAAGACCGTCGTCGACCCGCTCACCTCCGATGTTTCCCTGACCTACGCCGGCGCGGGCATGGCGCCGAAGGCCACGTTGTGGTCCGGGGCCATAGCCACCCATTTCGCCAAGACGGTGGAAAACGCCGGTTCCTTCGACATCAGCGAAGCGTCGTTTTTTATGTTCTACGTCGACTTTTTTACCGGCACGCTCGGCGGCCGGGCCGACGTGATCAACAGCAGCTGGGGCTTTTCCGACCCCTCGCAACAGGCCGACGAGACCCGCGTGCTCAGCGGACTCGCCGCGCAAAACCCCTCCGTCGCCGCCGTCTTCAGCGCGGGCAACTCCGGCTACGGGGTCGACCAAGTGGGCGGTCCCGCCTCTTCGCCAAACGGCTTTTCCGTCGGTTCGCTCGGTGGCGCGAACCTGCTCACGCCCTCCTCGTTTTCGTCGGGAGGCCCCGTCGCGTTCTACAATCCCGCCACCGCCACCCTTGTCCCCGCCGCCCGCGCCGCGGTTCCCCTCGCCGCGCCGGGCGAGAACTTCGCCCTCGCCGCCTATCTTCAGCCAACGGGCGGATTGGAACCATTGCTCGGCCCGACAACCATATCTTCCGCCAAAGACCTCTACTTCACCTTCAACCAGAGCGGCACGAGCTTCTCGGCCCCCGTCGTCTCGGGCGGGCTGGCGCTTCTCAAAAGCCTCGCTCGCGTGCAATTCGCCCAGCCGGCCGGGGCGCCGAACGAGCGTCTCGAAGCCGCGCTCGACACCCGCGTGCTGCGTTCGGTCACCATGGCCACCGCGTTGCGGACGACGGGCTGGGACAACGGCCAGGCGACCGGGCCGGGAGGGTTTTTGCTCACCACTCAGGCGCTCGACTATCGCACCGGAGCCGGCGCCTTCGATGTCTCCCGCGCGGCGCAGGTCTACGTGCTCGGCACGGCCGACGTGCCTGGCGTAGGCGGCGGCACCAATCTGGCCCCCTCCGGCTGGGATCGCGGCTCCGTCACGCTGGGCGCCTCGACCGATTACACGCTCGATCTGTCCGCGGTGCTGTCACCGTCCGAGCTGGTCGTGGCCCTGAACTGGTTCGCCGCCGATCATTTCGACGTCTCCGGCGGCGTTTCCTACGGCAGCTTCGCCGACCTCGACCTAGAGGTCTGGAGCGTCAACGCCGGCGGCGCCTTCTATGCTTTGATCGCCGCCTCGCGCACCGACTACAACACCACCGAATTCCTGCGCTTCACCATCGTCCCGGGCGGGCGCTATGGGCTCCGGGTGCATTTCGACCGATTCGTCTACAATGTGGACAACACCTTGCTCACCACGCCCACCCTCTACGGCCTGGCCTGGGCGACGAGCGCGATACCCGAACCGGCCTCTTTTGCCCTGTTTTTGGGTCTGTGCGCGGTCGGAAGAGCCGGAACTCGACGCAGACGTCGTATGATAGCCGTGGGCACGAGTTGAGACGATAGGCCGTCTTTTCCCTTGCACACCCCCACCCCGCCCCCCTTTCTCTTAACCTTTTAACTCAAACCTCGCACCACCATGGCTCGCATCTGCGCTATCACCGGCAAACGCCCCACCAAGGGTTCCATCATTCACCGCAAGGGTCAGTCCAAGAAGAGCGGCGGCATCGGCACGCACGTCACCAAGAAGACCTCCCGCACCTTCAAGCCCAATCTCCAGCGCATCCGCGTGAAGCTCGCCAACGGCGGCGTGAAGCGCATGCTCGTCTCGGTCAAGGCCATCAAGGCC
>JAIXVY010000496.1 GCA_027482505.1 Opitutaceae bacterium
CGAGGGCGACGCCGTCGTCGTCACCAGCCCGCTGGTGACGGCTCCCGCGGCGGTGCGCTTCGCCTGGGACGAGGCCGCCCGGCCCAATCTCGCCAACGCCGCCGGCCTGCCCGCCCTGCCCTTCCGCGTCGACGCCGACGCTCCCTGATTCCCTCGACCATGCGCACACTTCCCCTCGTTGCCCTCGCGGCGGTCTCGCTGCTCTCGCCGCGCCTCGCATCCGCGCCCGCCGAAATGGAGACGCCCGCGCTGCGGGAGGTTTTCGCCCGGGATTTTCTCGTCGGCGCGGCCGTGCCCGCCGCCGTGCCCGCGGGACGCGATCCCCGCGTCGCGGCGCTGGTCGCGCGCCAGTTTTCCGCCCTCACCCCGGAAAACGAGCTGAAGTGGGACCACGTCCAGCCGCGGCCCGGCGAGTTCGATTTTCGCGCCGCGGACGCGCTCGTGGCCTTCGGCGAAAAACACGGCATGGCGGTGATCGGCCACACCCTGGTATGGCACAGCCAGACCCCTGCCTGGGTCTTCGCGGGAGCGGACGGCAAGCCGGCTTCCGCCGAGGAACTGCGCGGACGGATGCGCGCCCACATCGACGCCGTGGCGGGCCGCTACCGCGGACGCATCCTTGGCTGGGACGTGGTCAACGAAGCCGTGGCCGACGGCGGACCCGACGAACTGCGCGACTCTCCCTGGCGGCGCATCCTGGGCGACGATTTCATCGAGCTGGCTTTTCGCCTTGCGCGCGAAGCCGATCCGAAGGCCGAACTTTATTACAACGACTACAACCTCGAACAGCCCGCCAAGCGCAAACGCGCCCTCGCCCTCCTGCGCCGCCTCAAGGAGCGCGGCGCGCCGATCGACGGCGTGGGCCTGCAGGGCCACTACAACCTGAAATGGCCGCCGGCCGCGGAGGTGGACGCCACCATCCGGGAATTTTCCGCCCTCGGCCTCAAAGTGATGATCACCGAGCTGGACGTCGACGTGCTGCCCTCCCGCGGCCCCGCGGGCGTGGCCGACGTGGCCCGCCGCGAGAGCGGCGCGCCCGAACTCGATCCCTACCGCGAGGGCCTGCCCGACGAGGTCCAACAACGACTAGCCGCGCGCTACGCCGAGCTCTTCGGCGTGTTTCTCCGGCATCGGGAGAGCCTGGGCCGCGTCACTTTTTGGGGACCGCACGACGGCGCGAGCTGGCTCAACCAGTGGCCCGTGCCCGGGCGGCGCAATCATCCGCTGCTCTTTGATCGCGATCTCAACCCGAAGCCGGCGTTTCACGCCGTCGTCGCGGCGGGCGCGAAAGCCGCCGCGCCCTGAGCGCCGCTTCGCCCGCCGCTTGCGCGCCTCGCCCCGCGAGCGCAGACTTTGGCCTCCTCCCCTTTTCCCATGGCGGCTCCGACCCTCTACGAACGCATAGGCGGCCATGACGGCCTCATGCTCCTCCTGCGCCGCTTCTACGCCGACGTTCGCCAACATCAGGTGATCGGGCCGGTCTTCGCCGAACGCATATCGGACTGGCCCTCGCACCTGGAAAAAATCGCCGGCTTCTGGTCCGGCCTGACCGGCGGCCCGGCGCTCTACGGCGGCGGCATGGCGGCGCGCCATCTGCCGCTGCGGCTGGAGGCTCCGCACTTCGAAGCCTGGCTCGGGCTGTGGCACCGGCATTGCCGGGCCCATCTGCCCGCGTCCGAGGCGGAGGAGATGATAGCGCTCGCCGACAACATCGGCCGTCGCCTCCGGGAAATCACCGGCGCGTGACTGGCGCGCCCGGCCTAGGGCCCGGTCCGCACTTCCGGCTCGTCGTCGCGCGCTAGCTCGCCCACGGTCCGCCGCCATGTCGCAAGATCGCATGACCGAGACAGACGTCCGCCGCGCCCGCCTCCTCTGCTATTTCGCCGCGGCCGGATTCGCCGGCTGCGGCGTGCTTTCCTTCCTGCTCCCCCTCGCACCGGCCCTTTGCGCCGTGGCGGGCGGCTTCAACCTTATGGTCGCAATCGCGGTCGTGCTCTACGCCCGCGGCCTTCGCGCCGATGGCTAAGTCCCGCCCGCCGCCACGCGCGCCCGCAGTTCGGCGGCGTCGAGGCCGGCGATGACAAAGCGCTTCAGCCGACCCGTCTCGCCTTGCTTCAGCTCGACAGCGCGCCTCGGCACGCCGAGATGGCGGGCCAGCAGGTCGGCCACCGCGGCGTTGGCGCGTCCATCCACGGCCGGCGCCCGCACTTTCACCTTCAACGCGTCGCCCAGCCAGCCGGCCACCTCGTCCCGCGAGGCGCCGGGGACGGCCTTTACCGCCAACACGGTTTGAAGGGTGGGGGTGGGATCGGACACATCCCGCACCGCAGACCTCGGACGACGAAGGCGCAAACCATCCCGGCGAAATTCGCCCAAGGATTGCGAATGATCACCCCGGTGATTCCTCACCTTTGCCCTTCTCACGCACGCGCGAAGGATTCACCATGGGGTGTTTCCCTATACGATGAAATCCAGCCGCCGCTTCACCTTCGCCCTGATCCTAGGCGACCTGGCGGGGGTTTTTCTGGCCTTTAACACCGTGGCCGTGCTGCGCGGCATCCTGACCCCGTCGGCTCCGCTCATCTGGCCCTTGCTGGTCCCGGCGGGCTTCGCCATCGGCGCCTTCGCCCTGATCGACGGCTATTCCTCGCGCAGCGACTTTCTCTCCCTCGACTACGCCAGCCAGCACCTGCTCGGCGCGCTTTCGGCCGCCCTGGCCACGCTCCTGGTCACGCACGTGGTGCTCACCAGCGACTTTTCCCTCCAGCAAAGCCGCCTGGTCACCATTCTCTCCTTTTTGCTGATCGCTCCGGTCGGCCTGGGCCTGCGCCGAGCGCTGGCCTTGCGCCGCGCGGCCACGCGCGGCCACCGCTCCATGGTTTTCGTGGGCGATCCGGACAGCGCCCACGCCTTTTCGGAGGAATGCGCCCGCGTGGGATTTCATCGGCCCATCCTCTACGCCGCCCCCACCGCCGAGGACGCCGGCCCCGGCCGGCCCGCGCTGGACGAACTGCTAGGACGGATCGAAAAAAACGAGCTGCACGTCGAAGCCGTCGTGCTGCGCGAATCCACCCGCGAGCTTCCCTCGGGCCTGCCCCAGCGCCTCGTGCAACTGCACTTCAGCGGCGTGCCGACCTATACCCTGGAGCTCTTCCACGAGCTCGTCTGGCGCAAGATCCCGCTCTATCGCATCAACCAGACGTGGCTGTTCCAGGAGGGCTTTTCCCTCGCGCGCGACCCCGTGTTCGAGCGCATGAAGCGCCTCTCCGACATCGCCCTCGCCCTCTTCGTCCTCCTGCTCTCCGCGCCCCTTTTATCGCTGGCGGCGCTGGCCGTGTGGCTCGACGACGGCGGCCCGGTCTTCTTCCGCCAGACCCGCGTGGGGCGCGATCGCCGGCCCTTTTCACTCTACAAGTTGCGCACCATGCGCGCCGCCGCCGACGGGGCGCGCTACACCGCCAAGGGCGACAAACGCATCACGCGCGTCGGCTCCTTCCTCCGCGCCTCGCGCCTGGACGAGCTGCCCCAGCTCTGGAACGTGCTCAAGGGCGACATGAGCATGATCGGCCCCCGCACCGAATGAGACGTGCTCGTGGCCGACTACGAGAAGCAGATCCCCTGCTACCATTTCCGCCACCTCGTCCGCCCCGGCATCACCGGCTGGGCCCAGGTCAACTACCCCTACGGCGCGAATCTCGACGACACCCTCCGCAAGCTGGAATACGACCTGTATTATATCCGCAACTACAGCTTCCGCCTCGACGCCGCCATCGTGCTCAAGACCGTGCACGTGATGCTCTTCGCCAAGGGCGGTCGCTGAGCGTCGCCTGCGGACCGGTGCCCGCGGCCGCGCTCCCGGCTTGCGACGCCCGTCCGCCTGCTCCTCGCTCCCTTGTCTTAGCTCCATGTCCACCGCCCTCGCCCAGCGCGCCGCGCACATCCTTTCCCAAGTCTCGCCCGACGAGCCGGCCGACGCCGTCCTACGCCGCGAGGTCGGCTCCAACCGCGAACTCGAATCGCACGAGAAACGCGCCCTCACCGGCGCCGTGTTCGCCTACTACCGCTGGCTGGGCTGGCTCGACGAGAGCCGCGCCCTGCCCCAGCGCGTGCTCGCCGCGCTCGACCTGCAACGCCGCTTCGAGGCCGATCCCGCCTCGCTCAAGGCCGAGACCTTGGCCGCCCGCGTCATGCCGGAATGGGCCCTGGCCGCCATCGATTTCCCCTCGCCCGAGGCGCGTCTCGCCTGCCTGCGCCAGCTCCAGCGTCCGCCCGTGCTCTGGATTCGCCCCCAGCGCGAGTTCGCCGCGTCCGTCGTGCGCGCCCTGCGCCACGCCGCTCCGGCCGCGTTCCCCGCCGGCTTCGCCTTCCCCGCCGGCGCCGCGACCGCCGCGCGCTACACGGGCCCGAGCGACTTGTTCAAAAGCGAGGAGTTCAAAAAAGGCCTCTTCGAGATCCAGGACCTCTCCTCGCAGATCGTAGGCCTCGCCTGCGCGCCGAAGTCCGACGAGACCTGGTGGGACGCCTGCTGCGGCGAGGGCGGCAAAACCCTCCATCTCTCCGACCTGATGGAC
>JAIXVY010000212.1 GCA_027482505.1 Opitutaceae bacterium
GAGGTCACTTCCGGCTCCGACACCACGGTCAACCATTTCCTCACCGAGCGCGCCCTCGCCCACGTCGGCGCCTACCTAGACACCGGCACGCCGTTCTACTACCAGCTCAACTACTGGGGGCCCCACGCCGATTACCACGCGCCCACCGAGTTCCTCGATCTCTACCGCCACGCCGATATCCCGCCCTGGCCGTCCTTCGAGGCCGACCAATCGCGCAAGCCCCGCGTCCACTCCGCCCACCGCGCCGAAACCACCCGCCCCTGGACCTGGGAAAATTTCCGCGAGTGCCTGCGCATGTATTACGCCACCATCACCGAGATCGACGCGCAGATCGGACGCCTGATCGGCGAACTGAAGCGCCGCGGCGCCTATGACGACACCCTCGTGGTCTTCTCCGCCGATCACGGCGACTCGCTGGGCATTCACCGCGGCCTGACCGACAAGGCGCTCTTCATGTATGAGCAAACCAACCGGGTTCCGCTCGTCATCAAGGCCCCCGCCGCGCGCCCGGCCGCCGGCGCCGCCCCGCGTTTTCCCCGCGCCGGGGAGCGCGAGGACCGTTTCGCCGGAACCTGCGACCTTTACTCGACCTTTCTCGACTACGCCGGGTCGCCCCGCGCCGACGCCGAGCTCGACGGACGCTCCCTCCGCCCTCTGCTGGAAAACGAGCCCGGCCTCGTCTGGCGCGACCAGATCGTCACCGAGTGCTCGGGCCTCGACTTCCTTCTCGTCACCCAGCGCGCCCTTCGGTATCAAAATTACAAATACGTCTTCAACGGCGGCGACCTGGAGGAGCTTTACGACCTCGCCGTAGATCCTCACGAGCTGGACAACCTCGCCGCCGACCCCGGCCGGGCCGGTCTGCTGCGCGAAATGCGACTCCGGCTTGATCGCTGGCTCGGCGAAAACAACGACGGCCTCCAAGAGCGCTTCCGCCGCATCTGCGATCTGGTCTGACCACGCCCCACCCCGCGGGCGCCGGTCGCTCACCCGACCATTCCCCGCCCTTCCCCATTTGACGACACCCCACGCAAACCGCTCGAGGACAGCGCGATAAACCAGTCCAATCCTTTACTGTAAAACAAGCCGGCTTTCGCGCCCCGGGCTGTCTTGCTCGTTATTATCGCAACCCCAATGCCCGAGCCCCGCCTCCGCCGTTTTCTCCGCCTCGGCTTCGTCATGCTTTGCGTCGTCTTCGCCGCTTCAGCCGTCCCGGCCCAGACCGCGGCCGACTACGCGGCCGTGCGACTCGGCTTTCGCGCCGCGCTCAACGGGGGCGACACCAACCTCTCCTCGGACTCCACCTATGCGGGCAAAATCACCTCGCTCAATTCCGACGCCCAGACCGCCTGGAACAACCTGATCAAGACCGCCGGGCGCACCGTGCTCTGGAGCGATCTCCCCATCTCCGCCACCAAGTCCGATACGCTCACGTCCAGCTTCACCCGGCTGCGCACGCTCGCCGTGGCCTATGCCACGCCGGGCGCCGCGCTTTATCGCAACACCGCGCTTCGCGACGACATTCTCGCCTCCCTAG
Source organism: Opitutaceae bacterium (assembly GCA_027482505.1). Taxonomy (GTDB): domain Bacteria; phylum Verrucomicrobiota; class Verrucomicrobiia; order Opitutales; family Opitutaceae; genus IMCC26134_A. The sequence continues at coordinate 1,538 of JAIXVY010000212.1, forward strand.
AGTGGCTCAACACGAACCACTACCTCGCGGGAAAGCCCTTTTACGACAACTGGTTCACCTGGCACCTGGGCGTGCCGCTCACCGTCGTCGACATCTTCGCCTGCATCCACGACGGCGTCACCGACACCGCCCGGCGCGCAGCCCTCTACTCCGCCTACGCGGCGGCGATCGACTATTATCAGAACACCGCCGGCCGCACCTACTCCTGGTCAGGCGCCAACCTGGTCTGGCGCGCCAAAATAGATTACGGCCTCGGCGCCGCGCTCGAATCCGCCTCCCGCCTGGCGCTCGGTCGCGACCGTCTCTCCGCCAAGGCCGGCGTGGGCAACGAGCGCAACGTCTTCGCCTATGTCACCTCGGGCGACGGCTTCTACGTCGACGGCTCCTTCATCCAGCACAACACCCACGCCTACACCGGCGCCTACGGGCTCTATCTCCTCAACGAGCTCTCCATCGTGCTTGAGGTCGCGGCCGGCACGCCTTGGGCGGTCACCGATCCGCTGCTTGCGAACGTCTACCGCTGGGTGGACGACGCCTTCGATCCCGTCCTTTTCCGCGGCGGCATCATGACCCACACCCAAGGCCGCGAGATCGCCCGCTCCGGCAGCACGGAGCACAACTACGGCCACGTGGCGCTCGCCGCCATCGCCCGCATCGCCCGTTTCGCGCCCGCCTCCGACGCCGCCCGCTTCCGCTCCCTCGTGAAGCAGCACGTCAACGCCGACGCCTTTCGAAACTTCCTCAACAGCGCGTCCCTCGCCTCCGCCGCGCTCGTCAAACCCATCCTTGTCGACGCCGGCGTGGTCGCCCGTTCCCCGCGCCAGGGGCTCTTCGTTCTGGCCGGCATGGACCGCATCGTCGCCCAGCGCGGCGACTGGGCCTACGCCGTCAGCCTGTCCTCCAGCCGCATCTCCAAATACGAATCCATCAACGGCGAAAATCTCCGCGGCTGGTATATCGGCGACGGCGCGTCCTACCTCTACAACGGCGACCTCGCCCAATACTCGGACTCCTACTGGCCCACCGTTAACCCCTACCGCCTGGCCGGCGTCACCCTCGACAACCGCGCCCGCGCCGACGCCGGCGCGTCCTCGCCCAACACCCGCGATCCCCGCACCACCAAGCCCTGGGTCGGCGGCTCCTCCGTCGACGGCCTCTATGGCGCGGCCGGCATGGACCACGAGGCCGCCCAGTCCGACCTGCGCGGCAAGCTGTCCTGGTTCTTCTTCGACGACGAGGTCGTCCACCTCGGCGCCGGCATCGTCACCAGCTCCTCCAACGCCAACCGGGTCGAGTCCGTGGTCATGAACCGCATGATCGGCCACGCCGGCAACAACTCCGGCGGCGCCGCCGGGGTCGCCTTCACCGCCAACGGCGTCGCTCGCGCCGCCACCGCCGGCGCGACCGAATCCCTCGCCGGCGTCACGCACGCCCATCTCAACGCCGCCTTTCAAACCGCCTACGGTGCGGGCTCCGTCGGCTACTACTTCCCCGCCGCCGCCTCGCTCCAGGTCCTGCGCGAGGCCCGCACCGGACGATGGAGCGACATCAACACCGGCGGCTCCACCACCGCCATCACCCGCAACTTCCTCACGCTCTGGTTCGACCACGGGGCCAACCTCCTCTCGCCCGGAGCCTCCTTCGCCTACGCCGTCCTGCCCAACAAGACCGCCGCCCAAACCGCGGCGTATCAGCAAAGCCCCGACATCGAGATCGTCGCCAACACCGCCTCCGTGCAGGCCGTGCAGGAGAAAAATCTCCGCGTCCTCGCGGCCAATTTCTGGAACGCCACCCCCGCCGCGCCCGGCTCCGTCGCCGGCCTCACCGCCGACCGCCCCTGCTCCGTCTCCCTCCGCTACCGCGACGGGCTGGCCGTCCTCGGCGTGAGCGACCCCACCCAGACGCTCGCCTCCACCTCGCCTCTCATTCTCGAACTGCCCGTGGGCGCATCCGCCCGCGTCTCCTCCGATTCCGCCTTCACCGTCCTCGCCCTTACTCCCCGCGTTCGACTCTCCGTCAACCTCGCCGCCACCCGCGGTCGTTCCCTCGCGGCCGTGTTCAACCTCGCGCCGCTCACCGCCGCCCCCGACACCGCCTTCGCCAGCCCCGGCCTGCCCATCCGCATCAACGTCCTCGCCAACGACTCATCCTCCTCCGGCGGCGCGCTTACCGTCTCCTCCGCCTCCTTCGCGCCGCCCGCCGCCGTGGCCGCCTCGCCCCACGGCGCCGCCATCTTGGACGCCGCGACCGCCGCCGCCTTCCCCGTCGCCGCCGCCAACTTCGTGTCCGCCGCGGGCGCGTCCTCCCCCGCCTCCCTCTCGGCCCTGCCGGGCTTCGCCGCCCTCGCCGCCTGGCGCGACGCCACCCGCGCCTTTCCACCCAAGGGCTCGGTCAACACCGGCGTGACCAGCTACCACCTCCGCTCCGACGCGGCCAAGACCGCCCTCCGCTTTCAAATCGAGGCCAACACCGCCAGCAATCCCTCCGCCGGCGGAGCCACCACGACCGCCGCGCTCTCCGGCTCCGCCGGCGACGCGCTCTACGTCGGCGCGGTGGGATCCGCCTTCGGCCACGTCGCCCTCACGTTTGGAGCCTACTCCGCGGTTTCGCAGGACGCCGCCGCGCTGGGCTTCCGCACCACCTCCGCCACCGATGGACGGCCCTACGCTTCACGCGCCCTTGGCTTCGTCGTGGCGGGCGTCGGCGCAGGCCGTTCCTTCACCGCCGAATTCCGCGGCGTCCGCGGCCAGTTGCTCTCCACCCAGACCGCCACCGCCGCGGTCGCCGACACGCGCCTCTTCTTCGGCCTCGACGCCGGCGCCATCGAGCAGGAGTGGATTCACTCCGTCGTTATCCGCGGCAACAACGCCAGCGCCAACGTGGGCCTCGACGACGTGGGTTACACGCCGGTCGCGGCCGTGAACGTCGGCTCGCTCGCCTTCGTGGACGGTCTTCCGGTCTACACCGCGCCCGCCGGTTACACCGGCCCGGCCCGCTTCGGCTACACCGTCACCGACGGCGTCGATTCCGCCAGCGCCGAGGTCTCCATCACCGTCTCGGGCGCGCCAGTCGCCATCGCCTCCGCCGCCGCCTCCACCTGGCAGGACCCCAACACCGCCGACAAGGTCCTCGACGGCGTCACCGACGCCTCCGTCTCCCGCTGGTCCGGCTACGGGGATGGCGCCACGCTCACCCTCACCCTCACCGCCCGTCAGAAAATCGGCGCGCTCAACATTTCCGCCTATCTGGGCACCGTCCGCCGCGCAGTCTTCGACGTCGAGACGAGCGACGACAACGGCGCCACCTGGACGCGCGTCTTTTCCGGCAGCAGCTCCGGCACCACCTCGGATCTTGAACGCATACGACTCGCCCCGACGTGGGCGCGCCTCGTGCGCATCGTCGGTCGCGGCTACGTGCGCAACGACGGACAGCCGGGCGATCTCTGGAACAGCTTCGGCGAGGTGCAGGTCCTGGCCGACCCAAACCTGGGCCCTCAGGCCCCCGCCGCGACCTTCTCCGGCCAGGCCGGGGAAACGCTCACGCTCGATCTCGGCGCCCTCGCCTCCGATCCCGACGCGGGCCCGTCCGCCCTCGCCGTCTCGGCCCTCGGCGCGCCTGCCGCGGGCTCGGTGCAAAACCTGGGCGGCGGCCTCGTGCGCTACACGCCGCCGGCCGGTCACCGCGGGCGCGTCACCTTCGCCTACACGATCAGCGACGGCGAACTTGCCGCCTCTGGCACGGTCGCGCTCAACCTTGGCATACCCGTCTCGGCCGACGAGTTCTTCACCCTGTATTTTGACAGCGCGGAGCGCGAGGATCCGGGCGTCGGCGGTTTCGATTCGGATCCGGACGGCGACGGACTGGCCAACCTGATCGAATACGCCCTCGGCTCGGATCCGCGCTCCCCCGCCGGCGCGGGCCTCACGGCGTCGCTCTCGGGCGGCGCGCTGCGCCTCGCCTTCCCGCGCAGTCGCTACGCCGCCGACCTCGTCTACACCGTGGAGGCCAGCTCCGATCTCGTCACCTGGACGGCGCTCGCCTCGGCCACGGGTCTGGCCGCGTGGCAAAACACCGGCGGAGCCCAGGCCGTCACGCAAACCGTCGCGGACGACGCCACGTGGCAGGTTCAGGTCACCGATTCTTCGCCCATTACGCTACGCCGCTTTCTCCGCCTGCGCGTCGGCAGATAAGAATCGCCCGGGCCTTTTGCTTCAACGTCCCCGCCGACGGCGCTTCCGCCACTTTACGGCATAACGCCCGGCCCCTCGCGCGTGAATCGGGACCGGCTTCCCTTGATTGCAGGCCCATCCGCCTGCCGCCCCGCATGCCTGCCCGCCTTTTTTTCCGCTTGGTCGCCCTCGCCTGCCTGCTTCTCGCCGGAGAGACCTTGCGCGCCCAGATCCCGCCGCCCGTGGTCACTCGTCCGCTTGAGGTGTGGTGGGGCGGCTACAAGGGCTCCCAGCAACTCGTCGGAACCGGAGCCACCCAGTGGGACTTCGTCCGGCGCAACATGGACGGCTTCATCCTGCACGGCGCGTATTGGAACTATGCGACCAACAGTTTCGGCGCGCCCTCGCCCGATGTGGTCGGCCCCCAGCTCGCGCCGTTGATCAACGAGTTTTCCAAACCCGTCATCGTCGAGCACCTGCTCGCGGGCGAATACCCCGACGTCGAGTCCGCCTTCGGCGCGGCGTTCGCCGGCAACGTCTCCGACCCCGGCGGCTTCGGCTCCGCCATCGCCAATTTCAAGCGCCTGCAAGGCTACGGCTTCCCCCGCCCGGATATCTCGACCGACTTCATCATGGAGACGTGGCGCGAGGCCGTGCGCTTCCATCCCGAATGGACGCGCGAGGAGTTTTTCACAGCGCTCACCGGCGACTGGGACGGCTATTCCGGCGCGCAGTTCGACCCCGCCGCGGGTTCAGTCGACCGCCAGCGCTACGGCTGGTTTCGCCAGTGGGTGGAACGGCTCGTCTCAGCGTTTCCAGGCATCCGCGTCACCTCCACCAACTCGCCGGTCTACTTCACTTGGGAGGAGGGCGGCGACATCCGCCGCGAGCTGGGCGGCACGCTCAACAACTTTCACACCTGGCTCAAACTCGAGCGCCGCGGTGATCTCGTCTCCGCCTTCTACTCGGGCGACGGCTTCGGCTGGGCGCCCCTCGGCTCCGCCACCGTCCCGCTCGGCGCCAGCCCGCTCGCCGGCCTCTATGTCGCCTCGCTGAATTCGCGCCTCGCGCAGGGCCGCTTCACCGACGTGCGCGTGCTGCCCGTTTTCACCACCGACCTCGGAAAAACCGGCCGCGGCGGCACCATCGCCGTCGCCGGCTCCACCTACACGCTCACCGGCCGCGGCAACGAGTTTCTCCACCCGGGCAACAACACCACGGACGCGCAGTTCTTCGCCTGGCGCGAGTTTACCGGCGACGGCGTTTACACCGTCCGCCTCGACTCGCTCGCCAACTCCAACGCCTCGCGCACCAATCCGGCGGGGGAAATCGCCAGCGCGGGGCTCGTGCTGCGCGAATCTTCCGTCATCGGCTCGCGCCAGGTGGCCCTGCTCGCCAACCGCGCCAACCAGCTTGAATTTCTCGCCCGCGCCTCGCTCAACGGCGGACTCTCGCCCGTGGCGGGTTCTGGTTCGCCGCTCGCCAACCTCGGCGTGAACTCCGCCCCGCGCTGGCTGCGACTCGCCCGCGCCGGCAACGTGGTCTCCGCCTCGCACTCCGCCGACGGCGTCGCCTGGACCGCGCTCGGCTCCGCGACCTTGTCCGGCCTGACGAGCGTTCTCCAGCTCGGACTCGTCGCCGACAGCCAGGTGCGCA
>JAIXVY010000242.1 GCA_027482505.1 Opitutaceae bacterium
GGCGCCGGTCCAGGCGCGTGCGGTTTGGCGCTGGGAGCCGAGGCCGTCGACGCCGAGCTCGACGACGTCACCAGGTTTCAAATACAGCGGTGGTTTTTGTCCCAGCCCGACGCCGGCGGGTGTGCCGGTGGAGATGACGTCGCCTGGGAGGAGGGTCATGAAGCCGCTGAGATAGCTGACGATGAAGGGGACGTCGAAGATGAGGTTGGAGGTGTTTCCGTCCTGATGCTTCTTGCCGTTGACGGTGAGCCAAAGGCGGAGATTGCCGGGCGAGGGGATCTCGTCGGCGGTGGCGAGCCAGGGGCCGAGGGGGGCGAAGGTGTCGGCGCTCTTGCCCTTCACCCACTGGCCGCCGCGCTCAAGCTGCCAGGCGCGCTCGGAGTAGTCGTTGTGCAGGACGTAGCCGGCGACGCAGGCGGGGGCCTCCGCGGGCGTGACATGGCGGGTGACGCGGCCGATGACGACGCCGAGCTCGACCTCCCAGTCGGTTTTTTCGGAGCCGCGGGGGATGACGAGGTCGTCGTTGGGCCCGCAGAGCGCGGTGGTGGACTTGAAGAAGACGACGGGTTCGGCGGGTGTCGCCATGCCGGACTCGGCGGCGTGGTCGCGGTAGTTGAGGCCTATGCAGATGATCTTGCTGGGGCGGGCGAGGGGCGGCCCGAGGCGGACTTCCGAGGGGACTTCCGGTGCCGAGGCGGTGGCGGGGGAGGCGAGCCAGGCGCGGAGGCGTGAGAGGCCGTCGTTGGCGAAGAACTTTTCGTCGAACTCGGGGAAGGCGGAGGAGACGTCGATACGGCGGCCGTCGGCGAGGAGGACGCCGGTTTTTTCGAGGCCCGGGTTGCCGAAGCGGATGAGTTTCATGCGGAGGGGAGAAGGTGGTTCAGCGAAGGAGGGTGACGCCGCCGTCGATGTCGTAGGCGGAGCCGGTGATGAAGGCGGCCTCGTCGGAGCAGAGGTAGGCGGCGAGCGCGGCGACCTCTTCCGGGTGTCCCATGCGGCCGATGGGCTGCGAGGCGGAGAGTTTTTGGAACATCTCGGCCTCGCGGCCGGGGTAGTTTTTGGCGATGAAGCCGTCGACGAAGGGCGTGTGGACGCGGGCGGGGCAGACGCAGTTGCAGCGGATGTTTTTGTCCACGAAGTCGCGCGCCACGGAGAGGGTCATGGTGAGCACGGCGCCCTTGGTCATGCCGTAGGCGAAGCGGTCCTGGAGGCCGACCTTGGAGGCGATGGAGGCGAGGTTGAGCACGGCGCCGCCGCCGCGGGCGAGGAGCTTGGGCAGGCCGAAGTGGAGGACGTGGTAGACGCCCTTCACGTTGACCGAGTAGAGCCGGTCGAGGTCTTCGGGCGTGGTGCCGAGCACGTTGCCGACGTGGGCGACGCCGGCGTTGTTCACGATGACGTCGAGCTCGGCGATGCCGGCGAGCGCGTCGCGGACGGAGCCGGTGTCGGAGACGTCGGCGGCCACGACGCGGACCGAGCCGCCCGCGGCGGCGATCTCGGCCGCGACGGCGGCCCCGGCCTCGGCGCGCTGCTCGAGGATGACAACGGAGGCGCCCTCGGCAGCGAGGCGGAGGGCGATGGCCCGGCCGATGCCGGAGCCGCCGCCGGTCACGAGCGCGTGCTTGTTGGCGAAACGTCGGGGAGAAGACATGACGGGAAAAATCGACTGCCAGTTCAGGGCAGGAAATTTATGCGCTCCATGGAGCGCCACTGCGCGCCGGCAGGAGTGCCGGGCAGGCGGATCTGGCAGCCGTCGGTGAGAGGCCACCATTTGTCGCGGGTGACGGGATCGGCGGCCATGGAGGCAAAGTCCTTGGCCGGATCTGCGCCGACGTATTCAAAGGTGCTAACGAGGTAACGCCGTCCCTCGATCTCGGTGAGGTAGACGGTGAAGTTGCGGATGTTTGCCTTGGTGAGCGCGGCCGTCACCTCCGGCCAAACGTTGGCATGCAGCTCGCGGTAGAGCCGCTCCTTGGCGGGATCAAGTCCGACGATGGAGCCGTAGAATCGAGAGGCGGCGTGATCGCGTGAATCGGGAGCGGGGTTGGACGGACCATAAACAGGCGCTACTTGCGGGAGCGTGCTCTTTTCCGGGGGAATGGCGGGCTTCGACATGGCGGTTGCGGCGGATTTGGGAGCGGAGGCGCAGGCGCCGAGGGTGAAGGACAGGGCGAAGAGTAGGGGAATGTGTTTCATTAGCGCGGGGCCTAGCGGAAGATCGTGTAGAGAATGCCCATGCCCAGCAGAACGAGGGCGGAGAGGACCTTGTAGTTGGCGAGGCCTGGCCAGCCGGGGGAGCGCAGCGGGTCGAGCGGGGACTTCCAGCAAACGGCGCCGGCGCGCTCGGCGGCGGTGGCGGGTTTGGCGAAGCTTACCGCGACTTGGAAAAGCACGCAGGCTACCAAGAGGTAGAAGGCCATGAGCATGAAGGGCACCTTGGCCAGAGACTGGTCGGGCAGGAGGGAGTTGAAGGCAAAAACGCCGGCGCCGAGGGCGGATCCCACCCAGAGGGTCAGACGGCCGGAAAGCGCGGTTGCACCGGGCCAGAAAATTCCGAGCAAGAACACGCAAGTGACGGGTGGCGCGATGTGGGCGATAATGGTGTTCACGCCGTTGAAAAGGCTCTCGTAGCGGTTGAGCAGGGGAATGAGTGAGATCGAGAGGACGAGCGCCACGCCGGCGGCGACACGACCCACTGCGACGAGGCGTTTTTCCGAAGCGGCGGGGCGAAAGCGTTTGTAGAGGTCGAGACTGATGAGCGAGGAGATGGAGTTTAGGGCGCCGGCGACCGTGCTCATGAGGGCCGCCAGCATGGCGGCGACGACGAGGCCGCGCAGGCCGGCGGGTAGGAGCTCCACGATGATGGCGGAGTAGACGTTTTTGCTGTCGAGCGTGCCGTTGGTGGTGAGGCTGGAGAGATCGAGGGCGCCGCGATGGTGAAGCGCGAAGGCGAGGAGGCCGGGAAGAACGAAAAGGAAGACCGGGAATACCTTGAGCAGAGCGCAGAACAGGGCGCCGGTGCGGGCGTGGTTTTCATCCCGGGCACCCAGCACGCGCTGCACGATGGTTTGATCCGCGCACCAATACCAAACACCGAGAACCGGGTAACCAAGCAGGATGGCATACCACGGCATGCCGCTCGGATCACCGGCGGGGCGAAGCATGGAGAGTTTTTCCGTGGCGCCTGCCGCGTGAAGAGTCTCAACCAGAGGAGTCCAGCCGCCCAGCTTGAGCCACGCGGCGGCGGTGATGACGAAGGCGCCGACGAGCAGCACCACGGTCTGGACGGTCTCGGTGAGGACCACCGCGAGCAGGCCGCCGACGATGGTGTAAAGGCCGGTGACGGCCGCGATGGCGATGATGGCGGTGTAGATGCCGCCGAACTCGGGGAACAGGTAGCCCAGGACGAGGCCGCCGGTGAGGAAGGAGAAGCCGATGTGTATGGTGACGGCGGATACGATGGAGAGGACGGCGAGCCAGTCGCGGCAGGAGCGGTCGTAGCGGCGTTCCAAGTAATCGGGCAGGGTGGAGATGCGGGTCTTGATGTAGAAGGGGGCGAAGAAGAGGGCCAGCAGCACGAGGGTGAAGGCGGCCATCCACTCGAAGTTTCCGTTGAGCAGGCCGGTGTCGAAGCCGGACTGGGCGAGGCTGACGAGGTGCACGCAGGAGATGTTGGTGGCGAAGAGCGCCATGCCGATGACCGGCCAGCGCAGGGTGCCGCCGGCGAGGAAGTAGCCGGTGGAGTCGCCTTCGACGGGCGTGCCGCCGGCGAGGGCTTTTTCGCGGCCGCCGCGGGTGCCGGCCCAGAGGCCGAGCGCGACGACGCCGATCAGATAGGCGAGGATGACGAGGGTGTCCGTTGAGGTGAGCATGGGGCGGGGCTTTGGAGGCGGGGCGTTTGGGGGGACGGGCGGCTCAGGGGAGCAGGTCGGAGGAGGCGCCCGGTTCCTGCGGGGTGTGGTAGACGCCGCCCTCGACGCGCACGGGGTGGACGAAGTGTTTTCGCAGGTGCGGGATGTGTTCGAGGAAGACGGCGGGCAGATCGAGGCCGATGTGGTTGAAGAGCACGAGATGCTGGTGGAGCTGGCCCATGTCGCCGACGTGGGGAACGACGGGGACGCCGAACTTTTTGCACAGCAGGCTGACGGCGAGGAATTCGCTCACGCCGGCCACGCGCACGGCGTCGACCTGGATGAAGCCTGCGCAGCCGGTCTGGAGGTAGTTTTTAAAAATGACGCGATTGGGGACGTGTTCGCCGAGGGCGAGCTTCACCGGGGCGACGGCGGCGGCGAGGGTGCGATGTCCGAGGATGTCGTCGGGGTGGATGGGCTCCTCGATCCAGTAGGGGTTGATGGCGGAAAGGCGGCGGCAGACGTCGAGGGCCTGCGGGAGCGTCCATTGCTGGTTGGCGTCGACCATGACCTTGGCGGCGTCGCCCGCGACCTCGCGCACGATGTGGGCGCGGCGGATGTCGCGCTCGGGGTCCTTGGCGCCGACCTTGAGCTTCATGGCGGTGAAGCCGGCGTCGATGGCGCGCCGGCAGTTTTCGCGCACCTGCTCGTCGGAGTAGTTGA
>JAIXVY010000348.1 GCA_027482505.1 Opitutaceae bacterium
CGATGCGGTAGCGCACGACGATCTCTTTTTCCCAAGGCTCGATATGGATGTCGGAGGTGCCGGAATAGTAGGCGTCCTCGATGATGCGGTTGGCGAGCTGGACGATGGGCGCCGATTCCTCGGTGACGTCGACCTCGGCGTTTTCGCCCTCGTCGATGCCGTATTCCGCGCCGATGGCGCCGACGACGTCGTCAAAACCCGCGGGGCGGGTGGCCTCCTTGGCGAACTTGTCCTGGATGTCCTTCTCGCGGGCGAGCATGCGCACCACGCGCTTGCCGGTCAGCTCGGCGACCTTCTGCGGGATGGACAGATCGAAGGGATTGGCGACGGCCAGCAGCAGCGTGTCGCCGGCGTAGCCGACGGGCAGGCAAAGGTTTTCCTGGCAAAACTCCTGGGGAACGCGCTCGTAGGTCGCGCCGGAGACGCGGAACTTGGCGGCGAAAAAGGGCGCAAGGTTGTAGGCCCGGGCCTTGGCCACGAAGAGCTGGGTGCCGGTGACGGCGTGCTGCTCGCGCAGCAGCTTGTCGAGCTCGTCGCCCGAGATTTCGTCGGGGCGCGAGGAGAGCGCCGCGGCCTGGTCGGCGGTGACGCGGCCTTGTTTCTCGAGCTGCTGGACGATCTGGAGTTGGAGTTTGCCGAGCGGCATGGCCGAAAAGCGAAAAAGCGGATGGGGGCGGGGCGCCCGCTCAGGGTTTGGCGGAAGCGAGCCGTTCCAAGGTGTCGGCGATGGACTCCAGGGTGGCGCCATACCAGATCACATGACCGCCGAGCTGTTTTTCCCAAAACGTGCGCACGGCGGGGCTGAGGTAGTAGGCGGAGGCGACCATGGTGAAGTCCTCGTCGCGGTCGAAAGGCAGGGTCCACGTGGCCCAGCAGACGGAGTGGTTGAGGCCGGCGCGCGCCTCGTCGGCCGCCTCGTAGGCCTGCAGATCGATCAGGCCGACGCCGTGCTCGTCCACGCAATGCTGCAGGACGTCCTCCTCCCGCACGACTTTCAGGTCGTAGGCCAGGACGCCCAGCAGCGTGCACTGGCGCGGGGCGCCGGCGGCGATGAGCTCCAACAGTTTCTCGTTGGCGCTCTCGAGCTGGTCGATTGTGACCAGGTTGGCCTCGACCAGGCTGGCGCCGAGCAGACGGTTGGCGCGCATCAGCAGCGAGCGAATCTCGGCGGGCGACGGTGCTGGGACGACGGGGGCGGGCATGCGGAGGACGACGGGAGGATGCGCGGATCAGGCCAGAACGCGCGGCCGGGACATCACGCGCGGCTTGCCGCCGTGTTTAATCACGCGGGCGCGGATCGCCAGCTTGAGGTCCTCCAGGCCTTCGCCGGTGAGGCAGGAGATCTTCAGGACGTCGACCTTGTTCTTCTTCTTGAACGCGGCGAGGTGCTTCTTGGCCTCGGGCAGATCGACCTTGTTGGCCACGACCAGGCGCGGTTTTTTTAGCAGCTTCGGGTCGTAGGCCTTCAACTCGGCGAGGAGCGTGGCGTAGTCCTCGCGTGGATCGCGATCGTCGGAGCCCGCCATGTCGATGAGGAACATAAGCAGCGTGCAGCGCTCGATATGGCGCAGGAAGCGGTGCCCGAGGCCGCGATTCTCGCTCGCGCCGGCGATGAGGCCGGGCACGTCGGCGAGCAGCAGGCGGTCATAGGTCTCGGGAAACTCGATCACGCCGATCTGCGGATGAAGCGTGGTGAAAGGGTAAGGGGCCGCCTTGGGCCGGGCCTTGGTGATGGCGCGGGTGAGGGAGGATTTGCCCGCGTTGGGGAAGCCCACCAGGCCGACGTCGGCGATGGACTTCAGGACGAGGCGAAAGTTGCCGACCTCGCCGGGCTTGCCCGGCAGGGCGGTGCGGGGCGCGCGGTTGATGGACGATTTGAAATGCGGGTTGCCCCAGCCGCCGTTGCCGCCGGCGCAAAGCACGATCCGTTGCCCGTCCTCGGTGATCTCGGCCACGACGGCGCCGGTCTCGTCGTTGATGACGATGGTGCCGAGCGGCATCCTGAGAACGGCGGATTTTCCCTCGCGACCGTGGCAATCCTTACCTTGGCCGTGCTCGCCGCGCTCGGCGTTCCAGTGCGGCTTGTATTTGTAGTCGATGAGATTGTTGGTGTCGTCGTCACCGAGCAGGATGACGTCGCCGCCCTTGCCGCCGTCGCCGCCGTTGGGTCCGCCCCACGGCTCGTATTTTTCCCGGCGGAAGGACACGCAGCCGCGTCCGCCGTCGCCGGCCTTCACCTTGATCACGCACTCGTCGATAAACATCGGCGGCGATGGTGCATAATCTCCGGCGCTTGCCAAGGGGCGCGACGCGGGAAGCGCCAGGAGGGCCGGTTGGACGTCGAAAACGCGGTCATTTTACCTAAGCCCCCCCCCGCCTACGGCCCGTTGACAGGGCACGGCGGCCTCCCCAGCCTCCGCCGTTCTCCCAGCCCACTTTCATGGAAGCCACCACCTACACGCTCGAGTTCGAGAAACCCTTGCGCGATCTGAGCGCGCAGCTCGAGCAACTCCGCAAGCAGTCGCTCGAGAACAACTTGGACCTCGGCAAAGAGATCTCCGCCATCGAGAAAAAAATCGCCGCCACCCAGCGCGAGATCTACTCCGGCCTCACTCCCTGGCAGCGCGTCCAGATCGCCCGGCACCCGAAGCGCCCCTACGCGCTCGATTACGTGGCCTTGATGTGCACCGGCTTCGAGGAATTGCACGGCGACCGCCAGTTCGGCGATGATCGCGCCCTCATCGGCGGCACCGCCTTTTTTGACGGCCACCCCGTCATGATCATCGCCCAGCAAAAGGGCCGCGACACCAAGGAAAAGATCGCCCGCAACTTTGGCATGCCCCAGCCTGAAGGCTATCGCAAGGCCCTCCGCCTCATGAAGCTGGCCGAGAAATTCGGCCTACCCGTTCTCACCTTCATCGACACCCCCGGAGCCTATCCCGGCATCGGCTCGGAAGAGCGCCACGTCTCCGAAGCCATCGCGGTCAATCTGCGCGAGATGGCCCTGCTCGGAGTGCCAACCATCTCCGTGGTCGTGGGCGAGGGCGGCTCCGGCGGCGCCCTCGGCATCGGCGTCACCGACCGCGTGCTCATTTTCGACAACAGCTACTATTCGGTCATCTCGCCCGAAGGCTGCGCCGCCATCCTTTGGAAAGACCCCTCCGCCGCGCCCAAGGCCGCCGAGGCGCTCAAGCTCAACGCCGACGTGCTCGAAAAACTCGGCGTGGTCGACGAGGTCATCCCCGAACCCTTTGGCGGCGCCCACAACGACCCCGCCCAGGCCGCGGCCACGCTCAAGTATTCGATTCAGAAACATCTGAACGACCTCCGCGCCCTCAGCGCCACCAAGCTGCTCGACTCGCGCTACGAGCGCTATCGGCACCTCGGTGTCTATCAAGAGGCCGGAGTCACCCACACCTGACCCGCCCCGCGCGCCGCCCCTTGCCGGGCGGCGTTTTTGTTTAAAGACCGGACGCCGCGCGCCCGGCTCTTGCTACATGTCGACGCCTTAAGCCCGAAGCGATCGCCATGAGCGAAGATAACCCGCCCCACCTCCCCTCCCCGCCCAACCGCCTGCGCGCCCTCGCCGAAGGCGAACGTCCCCAGGAACGCGCCCTCGCCCACGGCGTGGGCGCGCTTGCAGACACGGAGCTGCTCGCCCTCCTCCTGCGCAGCGGGACGCGCGGTAACGACGTGATGAGCCTCGCCTCTCGCCTGCTCGCCGAAGCCGGCTCGCTCCACGCCCTCGCCCGCTGGCGCGACGCGGATTTTCGCCGCCTGAAAGGCATAGGCCGGGTGAAGGCGCTTCAGCTCTGCACCGTCATGGAGGTGACCCGCCGCGTTCTGGGCGCAGAACGCCAGCTCGCGCCCGAGCTTCACACTCCCGACGACATCTACGACTACCTCCGCCCCCGCGCCCTCGGGCTGGACGTGGAAAAATGCTGGGTGATCGCGCTCAACACCCGCAACCGCGTGCTGCGTTGCACCGAACTCACCTCCGGCACCAGCCGCCAGACCCTGGTGCGCCCCGCGGAGGTGCTGCGCGAGGCCGTGCGCGAGGGCGCCGGGGCCTTGGTGCTCGCCCATAACCACCCCAGCGGCGATCCCCGCCCCAGCGCGGCCGACGCCGTCATCACCCGCCAGCTGCGGGGCGCGGCCGAGGCCTTGGACGTGCGCCTGCACGACCACGTCATCGTCGGCGACCCCCTCGCCGACCCCCTCGGCCTGGGCTACTACAGCTTCCGTCGCGCGGGCGTCTTGTGAGCCCAAGTCCGCAGGGTGGCTAAAATCCCCGCAAAAAACTCCTTGAACTCCCTCGCGGGGATCGCGAAGTTCCGCCTCCCGTTTTTGGTGCGATATCCAAGTGGCCAAAGGACGTTGACTGTAAATCAATTCTGCCTCGCAGTTCGCTGGTTCGACTCCAGCTCGCACCACCACTTAAAACCCCGGCCGCCACGCCGGGGTTTTTCTTTTGCCCCAGCCGGGCCTCCTTATCCCGAGGAAAACACCTCTCGCCCGCCCGAACATGGCCAGCTGACGACGCGAAAAAGCCCCGACCTTTCGGACGGGGCTTGGTGAAATCTCGAAGGCGAGGGAAACTCAGCCGGCGGCCGGAGTCTCGGGCGCTTCGGGCGGAGTCTCGGCTTCGGACACGGCCGGAGCGGCGGTCGGAGCGGCCTCGGCGGCGGGCTTCGGCGCCTCGGGGAAATTCTCCGGATCCACCTCGGACGCCTCGATCTCGCGCTTGCGGGCCTCGACCATGGGCGGAGGACAGAACAGCGAGCCGTCGACGAACTCGGTGACGTAGCCTTCCTTCACGAGGTAGCGCAGATCGCCCTTCAAGCGGGTGAGCTTCTCCTGCTCCTCCGCCGGCACCGGCTCGGGCGCCTGGCCCTCGGCGGGCGCCGGACGCGGAGTGAGACCGAGCAGACGCTGCGGCAACTCGCTCTCCTTCGCCATCGGATTGGTCTCGATGAAGGCGATGAGCGCGCTGAGCGACTCGGAGAACGACTGGCCGGGCACGCGGAAACGGCGCTTCACCGCGCAGACGTAGCTGATGCCCTTGGAGCCCTTCTTGAAGATCGTGAAGTGCTCGCGGCGCAGGCGGCCGCGCAGGGCGTTGGCGGTGTCGAGGGGGAAACGGCGCTGGGCGGCGAGGGCGCCCTCGACCGCGCGACGGATTTCGCTCGTGGCGGGAATGTTCTCCAGCACGCGACCGGGGAAGCGCAGTTGCTCCACCGTGCGCACGACGCGCTCGCGCGCCGTGGTCAGAAGATGCTGACGGGCCTCCTCGATCGTGTCGAAGGCGGGACCGGCGGGCGCGGCCTCGGGAGCGGCGGCCTCGGCGGCCGGAGCGGCGACCTCGCCCTCGGCGGGCGCGGCGGGGGCTTCGGCGGAAGCGGCCTCGACGGCGGCCTTGGCGGCCTTGGCCGGGGCGGGCTTCCACGTGTAGCGCGTGGTTTTCTTCATCTTCTCCAGCCACTGGGCCACGACCTCGGGATCGCGCACGGTCTCGATCTTGGCCTTGTAGACCTCGAGCGGCATGCGGATGTGCGTGGCGTGATGCTGGGCGACGATCTGGTTGTAGCGATGGTAGTTTGGCGGAGCAAGGAGCGCTCCGGTGATCGTGCAGCGATTGACGACCTGGTAGTTGCCCTTGGGGGCCTCGACCTCGACCTCGGCGGTGTCGAAAAACAGCCCGAGATGCTTCTCCAGGACGTGCGAGATGGCCGCGTCCTCGGTCTCGAACGGGATGCCGTCCGGCACGGAAATGTGGAACGGCGCGGCTTTCACCGAAGGCACGGCGGACGCCTCGGCGCCTTCACCGGCGGGCGCGGCGGGCTTGGCGCCGGGCGCGATGCGCTGGACGACGGCGACGAAACGCTCGTTTTTCTCGACCACCGACTTCGCGATGTAGAACAGCTCAAAGGTGCGGCAGGATTTGCGAATCGCGTCGGCGAGGACCTTGAAGCTGCCGTCCTCGGGGTAGAAGGTGACGGAGAAGAAGGGGCTGATGTAGGGACCGACCGGCTCGCGCGGGGGCCCGCGGAAATCGCGTCGCTCGCCGCCTTGGAAACCGCCCTCGCGACGAGGGCCGCGGGGGTCGTCACGACGGCCGCCCTCGAAACGGGGACGGTCGCCGCGCGGGCCGCCGCGATCATCGCGACGCTCGCCGCCTTCGGGACGAGGAGCCGAGGCCGGGCCGGCGTCGCCGGTCGCGGGGGCTCCGGCGGGACGCCGGAAATCGCGCCGATCACGGCGAGCCGGTGCGTCGCCATCGCGGCGGGGCCGGTCGTCACGACGCTCGGGCCGTGCGCCTCCCTGCGCAGATTTATCCTGAGACCAGGATGTGCCGAAGCTGAACCCCTGAAGTTGGGAGAGGTCTAGCTTGTTGAGCCCTTGGTCGGGCGTTTGCGGTGAGGGCGTCTCGTCCATGCGGAAAAAGCGGGCGGGCGGCCGGCGTGGCGGTGGTGGGCTGGAGGTCGGGAAGACCGTGCGGAACGCACAGTTCGGGCCAGCTTCGCGGGCGGCGGGGCACAAGCAAGCCGTTTCCCCCCGCCCCCGCGCGTATCCCGTCCGAACCCCGGGGCGCTCCCGATGTCCAAGTTAGCACAAAAGCCTTCCCATGCCCCCGGTCCGGAGCACCATGCCGGGTCTGTTCCACCGCCTGTGAGCCATACCGCCTCCCCCACCCCACCTTCGCCTGAACGAGGCCTGAAACGCTACCAGCGGCACCTCCACCACCTGCGCCCCGCCCGCTGGCACATCGTGGGCGGCCTGATCGCCGGAGGCGTGTTTGCGGTAAGCACGGGCGCGGGCTTGCCGGCGGTGATGAATTACCTGCTGCCGATTTTCTTCAACCAGCAGGACAAGATAGACCCGAAGGTCGTCGAGTTCTCGCGCGCATTGTTCGGCGAGGCCTACGTGGAGCGACTGCTGATCCTCGCCTGCATCGGACTTCCCCTGATTTTCGTGATTCGCGGCGTGGCCGCCCTGCTCAACCGCTATTGGATCAACCAGGCGGGCTTCATCGTGCTCGAGAGCCTGCGACTCGAGGTCTACACCCGGCTGCTCTCGCTGCCCCTAGCCTTCTTCCATCGCAACAAGGCCGGCGACCTCAACGCGCGCCTCATGTCCGACACGGACAAGATAAAGAATGTCGTGGTCGGCATCAGCAGCGACGTCGTCACCCAGCCGCTCACCCTCCTCTCCGCCCTCGGCTACCTCGCCTACCTGTCCGTCCAAAACCGCAGCGTCCTCTTCGCCCTGATCGCGATGGTCAGCGTGCCGCTCTGCATCGTGCCGATCCGCATGGCCGCCCGCCAGCTCGTGAAACGCTCCCGGCAGCTCGCCGATCAGGGCGGCGAACTCAGCGCGGTCAGCATCGAGACCCTCCAATCGCCGCTCGAGGTGCAGGCCTACAATCTTCAGTCCCGCCAGCGTGATCGTTTCGTCGTGCGCGTCCGGGAGATTTTCCGGCTGTCGATGAAGACGGTCAAATACCAGGCCGCGGTCACGCCCGTGATCGAGGTCATCTCGGTCTGCGGCTTCGTCGCCGCGCTCTACTTCGGCACGAAAAACGGGCTCACGTTCTCCTCCTTCGTCTCGCTCGCCACCGCGCTCTACCTGTCCTACGCCCCGGTCAAGAAACTCAGCGGCATCCACGCCTTGGTGAAAACCGGCGAGGCCTCGCTCGACCGCCTGGAATACGTGCTAGACACCGTAGACACCGTGCCCGAGCCGGCCGCGCCCCGCGTCCCGGCCGCCGGCGCCTCCGACATCGTCTTCGACCAGGTGCGCTTCTCCTACGAGCCGCGCCCCGGCGAGACCGCCGCCGACCTCGCGCCCGCGCTCGACGGCGTCAGCCTGCGCGCCGCGCCCGGCGAGACGATCGCGCTCGTCGGCGCCAGCGGCGCGGGCAAGTCGACCTTCGTCACGCTCATCCCCCGCTTCTACGATCCGACCGCCGGCCGCATTCTTCTCGGCGGCGTGGACCTGCGGGATTTCGACAAGGCCGCGCTGCGCGACCGCGTGGCGGTCGTGCCCCAGCAGCCGCTGCTCTTCAACGCCACCTTCGCCGACAACATCCGCATGGGCCGCCTCTCCGCCACCGACGCCGAGGTCGAGCAGGCCGCGCGCCGCGCCCACATCCACGATTTCATCGCCGCCCAGCCCGAGGGCTACGCCACCCAGGTCGGCGAGCGGGGCAACACCCTCTCCGGCGGCCAGCGCCAGCGCATCGCCATCGCCCGCGCGTTCCTCAAGGATGCCCCCGTCCTCATCCTCGACGAAGCCACCTCCGCCCTCGACGCCGAAAGCGAGGCCGCCATCCAGGAGGCATTGCGCGAGCTCGTGAAGGGCCGCCTCGCCTTCATGATCGCGCACCGCTTCAGCTCCATCCGCCACGCCACCCGCATCCTCGTGTTCGAGCGCGGCCGCGTCGTGGCCGACGGACCGCACGAGCGACTTTACGCAACCAGCACGGTCTATCGCGCGCTCTACGACCGCCAGGCGACCTCCGGCGAAGCCAGGTCCTCCGCCTGAACCCGCCATTGACGCCCCCGGGCAAGGCCTGTGACCTGACCCGTTCTCGCATGTCCGCCCAGCCCGGCCCCACCTTTCGCGCCCTCCCAGGCGTCAACGCCCCCGTCGCCGCATGAAGTATCTGCTCACAGGCTGCGCCGGATTCGTGGGCGCGCGAACCGCCGAGCTGCTGCTCGACCAAGGCCATGAGGTCGCCGGTCTGGACGACCTGAACGACTACTACTCCCCGCGCCTGAAGCGCCATCGGCTCGACTCCCTGCAAACCCGGCCCGGCTTCCGGTTCCACGCCGGCGACGTGGGCTCGCGCGCCGACGTCGATCGCCTTTTTGCCGCCGAGCGCTCCTTCGACGCCGTCATCAATCTCGCCGCCCGCGCCGGCGTGCGCGCCAGCATGGAGGACCCGCGCCTCTACCAACGCACCAACGCCGACGGCAGCCTCAACCTGCTCGAGGCCATGCGCCAGACGGGCTGCGCCAAACTCGTCCTCGCCTCCACGTCCTCTCTCTACGCGGGCCGGGCCTCGCCGTTTCGCGAGAGCGACCCCGTCGACACGCCCATCTCCCCCTACGCCGCCACCAAGCGCGCCGCCGAGGTGATGGCCTACTCCTACCACCACCTCTACAAGGTCGACGTCAGCATCGTCCGCTACTTCACCGTCTACGGACCGGCCGGCCGGCCCGACATGAGCCCGCTGCGCTTCATCCACTGGATCAAGCAGGGCCGCCCCATCCGCCTTTTCGGCGACGGCACCCAGAGCCGCGACTTCACCTACATCGACGACATCGCGCGCGGCACCATCCTCGCCCTGCAGCCCGTGGGCTACGAGATCTTCAACCTCGGCGGCGGCCGCCGCCCCGTGACCATGCTGGAGTTCATCCGCCTCATCGAGCAGGCGCTGGGCAAGACCGCCGTCATCGACCGCCAGCCCTTCCACCAGGCCGACATGCTAGAAACCGCCGCCGTGATCGACAAGGCCCGCGACCGGCTCGGCTGGTCGCCCGAGATCGATCTCGCCGAAGGCGTGCAGCGCACCGTCCGCTGGTATCTCGAAAACGAATCCTGGCTCGCCGCCGAACTGGCCTGAGCCTCGTCCGCAACGCACCTTTCGACTCATGAGTTCGTCCAACGCCCAGCCGCAAACCGTCATCTGCCTCAAGTGGGGCGTCCGCTACGGCCCCGAATACGTCAACAAGCTCTACTCGATGGTCGCGCGCCACACCAAGCGCCCGCTGCGCTTCGTGTGCATCACCGACGACGTCTCCGGCCTCGACCCGCGCGTCGAGACCCGCCCGATGCCCGAGTTCGACCTGCCCGAGACCTTTCGCTTCAAGGGCTTCAGGCGCATGTTCCTCTTCAAGGAAACGCTTCACGACCTCACCGGCCCCGTCCTCCACCTCGACGTCGATCTGCTCGTCACCGGCTCCATCGACGACCTTTTCGACTACAAGCCCGATGCGAAATACATCGTCGCGGAAAACTGGACCCAGCCCGGCCAGGGCATCGGCAACATGTCCGTCTTCCGCTACCACATCGGCTCGCAAACCAAGATCTGGGAGCGCTTCCGCGCCGACCCCCTCGGCATGTTGAAGGAATACAACAACAGCCAGACCTTCTGCAGCCGCACGCTCGGCACCTTCGAGATGTATCCGCTCGAGTGGTGCATCGGCTTCAAGCAAAGCCTCATTCCCGCCTGGCCGCTCCGCTACTTCGTCTCCCCCTACCCGCCCCCGGCCACCGCCAAGATCGTCGCCTTCACCGGCAAGCCCGACCAGGACGAGGCACTCGTCGGCCGCTGGCCGGAGCCCAAGTGGCGCAAACGGTTCTACAAACGCATCCGCCCCGCCCGCTGGATCGCCGACGTCTGGAAGTAGGCCCGGCATGAGCGCGGAGACGCCCCTGGCCCCCGGCTCCATCCGGGTGAAAATGGTCTTTCGCGGAGGCACCGAGAAAACCACCGAGGAGATGCTGCGCCGCTTCCCCTGCGGCGAGCCGGTCTGGGGCGCGTGCCGCTTCATCTTCGACCGGGATGCGCGCGACTACGACTGGTTTGCGGTCTACGACGATCTTCCGGCCCGCTCCGGAGAACGTTTCTCGACCGCCGCCGAGCCGCTCGCCTGCCCGCGCGAGCGCACGCTGCTGATCACCACCGAGCCCTCGCCGATCAAGCTCTACGGCGCCGGCTTTCTTTCCCAGTTCGGCCACGTGCTCACCAGCCAGGAGCCGTGGGTGATACGCCACCCGGGCGC
The DNA here is from genome assembly GCA_027482505.1 of Opitutaceae bacterium. GTDB lineage: Bacteria > Verrucomicrobiota > Verrucomicrobiia > Opitutales > Opitutaceae > IMCC26134_A. The sequence goes on from JAIXVY010000348.1 coordinate 10,791, forward strand.
CATCTTCAGTCAGCCCGCCCTCGTGTGGTTCTACGGCCGCGGCGGTCCGCACGGCGCCTACGATCGCATGGTCGCATCGCCTCCCGAGGCCAAGACCGCCGATATCTCCACCGTCTGCTCGGCCAAGCGGCAGACCCACACCCTTCATCACGCCCGCTACGAGTTCGTGCAAAAGCTCCGCGTGCTCTTGCCGGAGATGGATGTCTTCGGCCACGGCGTGCGCCCCATCGACGACAAGGCGGAGGCGCTCGACGCCTACCGCTATCACGTCGCCATCGAGAACCACGTCTGCCGGCACCACTGGACCGAAAAACTCTCCGACGCCTTTCTCGGCCTCTGTCTTCCGTTCTACCACGGCTGCCCCAACGCCGCCGACTACTTCCCCGCCGACAGTTTCATCCCAATCCGCCTCGACGACCC
>JAIXVY010000142.1 GCA_027482505.1 Opitutaceae bacterium
AACCCCGACGACACCACCGCCTTCTCCGTCACCTTCAACGGCGTCACCTACGTCCTCGGCTCCAGCCCGGAGCTCACCGTCTCCGGCAACACCTGGTCTCTCGACGTCACCGCCTCCCCGCTCAACGACGGCCCCTACGACGTCGTGGCCTCCGCCACAGATCTCGCCGGCAACGTCGCCACCGCCTCCAAGACCATCGTCGTCGACACCGTCGCCCCCACCCCGACCGTCGACGCCTACACCGGCACCGATCAGACTCCGGTTCTCACCGGCACGGTCGACCTGGGCGACGGCGACAGCTTCACGGTCACGGTGAACGGTCGCACCTACACCTTGGGCGACGGTCTGCTGACCGTGAACAACGGACGCTGGAGCCTGCAGATTCCGGACTCCGACCGCCTGCCGGAAGGCCGCCTCGATGTCACTGCCACGCTGGTCGATTCTTTGGGCAACGTGGCGAGCGACCAATCGGCGCGGGAGATCCAGATCATCATCCCGCCGCCGGTCGTCCCGTCCGTCCCCCCCGCGCCGCAGGCCGCGCCCGCCGCGCCCATCCGCCTGCCCGCCGCCCAGCCCGACTGGAAGCCCTCTTCCTTCGCTCCCGACAGCCCCGCCTACGAGGCCCCGGGCTTCGGCGCCCGCGACGCCTACGTGTGGGAATACCCGCTCACCGAGCGCGGCTTCTCCGTCACCGTGATCCGCGGCGAGGTGCCGAACCTCCTCGTTTACCGCGGCGTGCCCGACCAATACATCCGGACCGACGCGCCCTTCCAGTTCGTCATCCCCTCGGATGCCTTCGTGCACTCCCGCAGCGACGCCCAGGTGATTCTCAACGCCACGTTGCTCAACGGCGACCCGCTGCCTTCCTGGCTGCGCTTCAACCGCGTCAACGGCTCCTTCGAAGGCGTGCCCCCCGCCGGCATGAACGGCGAGGTTCGCATCAAGGTCATGGCCCGCGACACCACCGGCATGCAGGCGGAGGCCGTCTTCCGCATTCTTGTCGGCGCGCCGCAGGCCTCCGTCGGTGGTGCTCGCGAAGGCCTCTCCGCCCGCTTCGGTCGTCTCGACTACCTCGCCATCGCGCCGGTCGAGCCCGAGTTGAGCGTGCGCTAAACCGCGCGTCGTCCTTCGCACCGTGACCGATTCCGCCCCGCCCGCCTCGCCGGCCCGCCCGGCCGCGCCGCCTTCGCCGGTGGACGCGCTGCTCGGCCTCATCCGCCGCGGGCGGACCGCGGAGTCCGCCGTCGCGCTGCGCTTCATCGCGGTCAACGACACCCATCTCATCGCCCCCTATCACCAGTCGGTCCTCTGGCTGGACCGGCGCGTCGCCGCCCTCTCCGGCTTGGTCGAGATCGAGTCCAACGCCCCCTTCGTGCAATTTCTCGAAGGTCTGCGCGCCCACCTCGCCGGCGCCCCCGCGCGCATGCTCTCCGCCGCGGACCTGCCCCCGTCCCTGGCCGAGGAGTGGTCGCGCTGGCTGCCCGCCCACGGCCTCTACGTCCCCGCCGGCCGCCCGGGCGAGGCCGCCCTGCTCTACGCGCGCGACCTGCCCTGGCGCGAGCTCGAGCTCCGCGTGTTTCAGGAATGGCTGGAAACCTGGGCCTGCCTGCACCGCGGGCTCTCCCGCCCCGGCCTCGCCTCTCGCGCCGCCTCCGCCTTGCGCCGCGCCCCGCGCGCCTTGCTGCGCCGCCCCCTGCTCTGGTCCGCCGCGCTGATCGCCCTCCTGCTCGTTCCCGTCCGGCTCTCCGTGCTCGCCCCCGGCGAACTCGTGCCCGCCGCTCCGGTGGCCGTGCGCGCGCCGCTCGAGGGCGTCATCGCCGCGGTCCACGTCCGCACCAATCAGGTCGTCGCCGCCGGCCAGTCGCTCTTTTCCTACGACGACGCCTTGCTCGCCGGTAAGCTCGAGGTGGCGCTCGAGGCCCTCCGCACCGCCGAGGCCGAGGAGCGCCAGTTCAGCCAGCAGGCGCTCCACGATCAGCGCGCCCGCGCCGCCCTCGCCGCCGCCCGCGGCCAGGTTCAGGAAAAACGCGCCGAGGTGGACTACCTCCGCGCCCAGCTCGCCCGCGGCACGGTCCTCGCCCCGCGAGCGGGCGTCGCCTTCGTGGGTGATCCTTCCGAATGGGTCGGACGCCCCGTGGCCGCCGGCCAGCGCATCCTCCGCATCGCCGACCCCGCCGACCGCGAGGTCGAGGCCTGGCTTCCGCTCGGCGACGCCATTCGCCTCGAGGAAGGCGCCGAGGTGAAGCTCTACCTCTCCTCAAGTCCCCTCGACCCCGTCTCCGCCCGCGTGCGCTTCGTCTCCTACGAGGCGCTCCGCCGCCCGGACGGCGCCTTCGCCTACCGTGTCCGCGCCGGGCTGGACTCGCCTTCGGAGCAACGCGTGGGGCTCAAGGGCACCGCCCGTCTCTCCGGCGACCGCGTTCCGTTCGTCTATTGGATGCTTCGCCGTCCGCTCGCCGCCGCCCGCGAGTTCCTGGGGCTCTGAGCGCCGTGCACCTCCCTCCGCTGCGCGAGGAATTGCAGATCGTCGAGGGGCCCCGCGCCCACGACGGCCAGCCGGGCTGGACGCTGCACGACCCTTCTCGCAACCGCTTCTTCCGGCTCGACTGGACCACCTTCGAGATCCTGAAGCGCTGGGCGCTCGGCGACCCGGAATTGCTCGCCCGCCAGGTCGCCGAACAAACCACCCTTCGCCCCGCCTTGGAGGACGTGCTCGCCGTCGCCGACTTCGCGCGCTCCAACCAGCTCCTGCACACCGCGGGCGCCGACACCTCCGGCGCCTTCGCCGAGTTGCACCGCCGCGCCCGGCCCTCGTGGTGGCTATGGCTGGTGCACCACTACCTGTTTATCCGCGTCCCGCTCATCAACCCGGACGCCCTGCTGCGCCGCCTCCTGCCCGTTTTCGGATTTCTTTTCCGACCGATGTTCTGGTGGACGACCGCCGCCGCCCTCTCCGCCGGGCTCGTCCTGCTCGCGCGCAACTGGAGCGCCTTTCGCGCCGACTGGACGGATTTCGCCGACCTGCGCGGACTTTTGAGCGTGGGGGCGGTCCTCGTCTTCGTGAAGATCGTGCACGAGTTCGCCCACGGCATCGCCGCCGCCCGCCACGGGTGCCGCGTGCCCGCCATGGGCGTGGCATTCCTCGTCATGGCGCCCGTCGCCTACACGGACACCAACGACGCGTGGCGCCTGTCCCGCCGCGCCCCCCGCCTCTGGATCGGCGCCGCGGGCATCCTCTCCGAGCTCGTTCTCGCCTCCTGGGCCACGCTCGCCTGGGGCCTGCTGCCCGCCGGCCCCCTTCGCTCCGCCGCGTGCCTGCTCGCCAGCGTCACCTGGGTGAAGTCGCTGCTGGTGAACCTCAGTCCCATCATGCGCTTCGACGGCTACTACCTGCTGTCCGACGCGCTCGATCTGCCCAATCTCCACGCGCGTTGCTTCGCCCTCGCCCGCTGGCGGCTGCGCGAGGCGCTCTTCGGCCTGGGCGAGCCGCCGCCCGAGCACTTCGCCCCTCGTCTCCGCCGCGGCCTCGTCGCCCTGGCCCTGGCCATCTGGCTCTACCGGCTCGTCGTCTTCTTCGGCATCGCGCTCTATGTTTATCACTTTTTCTTCAAGGCCCTCGGCATCGTCCTTTTCGCCGTCGAGATAGGCTGGTTCATCGTGCTCCCCATCTGGTCCGAGATGAAAGTCTGGTTCGCCAAACGCTCCGCCCTGCTCGCCTCGCGACGCGCCCGCCTGGTCTGCGTCGCCCTCGGCGCGCTCGTCCTGCTCGCCGCCGTGCCGCTGCCCCGCCGCGTCCGCCTCGCCGCCGAGCTTTCGCCCGGCCGGGCCTTCGCCGTCATCCCGCCGGAAGCCGCGCGGGTGGAAAGCGCCGCGCCCGCGCACCTCGCCGCCGTCCGCGCCGGGGCCCCGCTGGTGCGCATGGAATCGCCCGAGCTGCGCCAGCGTCACGCCGTCGCCTTCCTGCGCCTCTCCAACCTGCGGCTGGGCCTCGCCGCCGCGCTCGCCGAACCCGAGCTGCGCCCCCGGCTGCCCGTCCTGCGCGCCCAGATCGACACCGCCGAGGCCGCGGTGCGCGAGACGGAGGCAGCCCTCGCCCGGCTCGCCCCCTCCGCGCCCTTCGCCGGCGTTTTCCACCTCGCCGATCCCGACCTGCGCGTCGGCGAGTGGGTGGCGCGCGACGAGACCCTCGGCGTGCTGGTCGGGGACGCGCCCTGGCGCGCGGTCGCCTACGTGCCCGAACAGGAGGCGCACCTCCTGCGCGCCGGCAGCCCAGCCCGTTTTTATCACGACGGTCGCCGGGAAAAAACCATCGCGCTCCGGGTCGTCTCGATCGAGACGGACGCCTCGCGCGTCCTCGAGCATCCCGGTCTGGCCGCCGACGCCGGCGGCGACGTTCCGGTCAAGCTCTCCGGCAACGATCTCGTGCCCGCCCAGGCCGTCTACCGCGTGATCCTCGAAGCCGACGCCATGCCCGCTTCCGCTCGTGTTCAACGCGGCCGCCTCGTCATTCGCGGCGACTCCGAATCTCTTCTCGCCCGCGCGTCGCGCCACGGCTTGGGCGTGCTGTGGAAAGAACTGGGCTTTTGAACGGGTTGTCCGAGCGACTGGCCCGCGAAAGGTCCGCGCGGACGAATAATAAAGCTGTAAACGACCACCGCGCCTGACACCAAAACACGTCACCCGCGTGCCCGCCACGGAACCGTCATCTTCCTCCCCGTCCGCCGTCCCCGAAGCCTCTCGCGGGGTTCGCGGGTGGATGCTCGCGGGGCTGGTTTTGGCCGCGCTGCTCGGCGTCTGTTTCTTTTTCTCGCCGCACCTTTGGATCATGCGCGAGCCCATGCCCGGCAGCTACGAGTGGAGCCGCGCGCTCGGCTTTCTCAAGCAATGCGAGGCCCCGTTCACGCGCGACGTGGAGCCCGCGCTCCACTGGCGCCTGCTCCCGCCGCTCGTGGCGCATGCCCTGGGCTTGGAGGGCCGCCTGGCCTTCCTGCTGCCTTGGGCGGGCATCGTGGCGTTTCTATCCTACCTGGCCGTGCTGCTGCGCCGTTCGCTCGACGACTGGCGCTGGATTCTCGGCGGACTGCTGGTGGTGGGCTCGACCTCGGCCGTGCTCGTGCCGCTGCACTGGCTGGGGATAAACGACGCCTGGATCTGGCTCGCGCTCCTCGTCGTGGCGTTCTCCCCCTCGCCGCTCGCGGTCGGACTGGCCTGCCTGCTCGCGCCCTGGGTCGACGAGCGCTTCCTCCTCGCCTTCCCCCTCGCCTGGGCCTGCGGACGGGTGAACGCGGACGAATCCGTTTTCTCGCGCGCCCTTCTTCAGGCGGCCTGGCTGCTGCCCTACGTCGCCGTCCGACTCTGGGTTTCCTCGCAAATCCCGTCGGAACGCGCCGCGGCGGGCGCGTTCGTCGCCACCCACTTCTTCGAGCAACTCAAGCTCGTCCCCCTCGTTCCCCTCGCTTGGTGGATGGGCCTTCGCGCCGCTTGGTTGCCGGCCTTCCTGGCCTTCGCCGGACTGCGCCGGGAGCACGCCGCGCCTCTCGCCATCGGAGCCGCCCTCGCCGTCGGGTCGGCGTTTTTCCTCGCCGCGGATTTGAGCCGCTCAATCTCCGTGCTGACTCCGCTCGTCGTCCTGGGAATCCTGCGCCACGCGCGCTCTTCGCCTGAAGGCGCGCCGCGGCGTCTTCTTCTGCTGGGAGGCGTGGCGCTGCTGCTGCCCGCGATGCACGTGGTCCACCAAAAGCTCTCGCCCGTCGCCCCCCTGCCCGTCGAGTTGCTCCGTCTGCTGCGTCCCGGCTCCTGAGCAGGCCTTGGGGATCTTCGCGTTGCCCGGGATCGGGCCGCGGCCTGTTTCTTCCCCGCGCATCCCCGCGTCGCTTGCACGGCTCCGCTCCGCGCCCCTCGCTCGGCGCCGTGCCCCGCGTCGTTCAAGCCGAGTTGCTCGACCACCTCCCGCCGGCCTCTCCGGAGGCCCGGCGCGGCCGGCGCGAGCTTCGGCGGGTTAACTTTGTCATGCGCAACCACGCCTGGTTCGCGCGCGTCGTCCCTCCCCTCGTCCGTCCTGGAGAAACCCTGCTGGAAATCGGGGCCGGCGACGGCTCGCTCGCCCTGCGTCTGCGCGAGGCCGGAGTCCGCGCCGACGCCCTCGACCGCCAGCCCGCCCCGGCCGGCTGGCCCGCCGACGCGCGCTGGCACGAGGCCGACCTGCGCGATTTCGCGGGCTGGCGAGACTACGCCGTGGTCGCGGCCAACCTGGTGCTCCACCATTTGACCGACGCCGAACTGGCCGCCCTCGGCTCCACCCTGGATACCCGCGCCCGCGTTCTCGTTTTCAACGAGCCGCTGCGCCGCTGGCGCGTGGGCTTGCTCTGGAGGGTCGCGGCGCCCCTCGCGGGCGCAGGCCCCGTCACCCGTCACGATGGCCGCCTCAGCATCCGCGCCGGCTTTCGCGCGGAAGAGCTGCCACGCGCGCTCGGTCTTTCGCCGGCGCGCTGGAACTGGCGCGCGCGAGAGACGCCGCTCGGCGCCGTGCGCCTGATCGCCGTTCGTCGGCCATGAAGTTGCGCCCGGTGGAAATCATCGGCGGCGGCCTCGCCGGCTTGTCCCTTGGCCTCGCCCTGCGGCGCGCCGGCGCGCCGGTCGTCCTGCACGAAGCGGGCGCCTATCCCCGCCACCGCGTCTGCGGCGAGTTCATCGCCGGGCTCGACGCCGACACGCGCCGCGTTCTGCGGCTCGATCCGTTTTTGTCCGACGCGCGCTCCTGCCAGGAGGTCCGATGGTTTTGCGCCGACGCGGCGTTGCGAAGCCGCCCCCTGCCCTCGCCGGCGCTCGCCCTCGGTCGATACGCGCTCGATCTTCGCCTCGCCGAGGCCTTCGCCTCCGCCGGCGGCGACCTGCGCGCCGGCTCGCGCGTAGCGGCGGACCCGGCGCCCGGCCGCGTCCTCGCCCACGGCCGCCGGGCGGACGCGCGCTCTCCGTGGATGGGCCTTAAAATTCACGCGCTCGACCTGCCGCTCTCCGCCCCGCTCGAGGTGCACCTCGGCCGCGAAGCCTACGTCGGCCTCTGCGCCCTGGCCGGCGGCCGGGTCAACGTGTGCGGCCTTTTTCGCCGCCGCCCGCGCCTCGCGTTCGATCGAGACTCCGCGCTGGTCGCCCACCTGCGCGCGTCGGGGCTCGCCCGCTTGGCCGCGAGACTGGAAAACGCCGCGCCCGACCCCGCCTCCGCGTGCGCCGTCTCCGCCCTCGTTTTCGGAACCACCCCCGGAACGCGGGAAGATCCAGACCGACTGGCCCTCGGGGATGCCCATGCCCTTATCCCCCCGTTTACCGGCAACGGCATGACCCTGGCGTTTCAATCCGCCGCCGTGGCGTTGGAACCTCTGCTCGCTTGGGCGCGCGACGAGGCGGGCTGGCGCGAGACCGTCGCGCTTGTCCGCGCCCGCCTTCGCTCCCGTTTTCGCCTGCGACTTTGGACCTCCTTTCTCCTCCATCCCGTGCTGCTGACGCAACTCGGCCAGACCGGCCTGGTCGCCGCGGACCGCCTGCGGGCGCTCCCGTTTGACTCGTTCTATCAGGCCACGCGCTAAACCCCGAGCCCAGCGATGTATCTTCACGCCCTCGCCACCGCCCTTCCGCCCTCGCGTTTCACCCAGGCCGAATGCTGGAGCCTGCTGGCCGACGCCGAAATCGTTCGCCGCCTCTCGCGCCGCTCCCGCCTCACGTTGCATTCCATCCTGCATGGAGAGAGCGGAGTCGACGCGCGCCACTTCGCCTTTTCGCCGCAGGGAACCCTCTTCTCCGCCGACGCCGATACGCTCAACGAGACCTTCCGCCGCGAAGCGCCCGAGCTCGCCGCCCGCGCCTTGGCTCCGGCGCTGGAGCAAGCCGGCCTGCGCGCCGACCAACTCGACGCCCTCGTCGTCTGCACCTGCACCGGCTATCTTTGCCCGGGCGTCACCAGCTATGTCGCGGAACAACTCGGCCTCCGCGCCGACGCCTGTCTCCAGGACCTCGTGGGCCTCGGCTGCGGCGCCGCCATCCCCGCCCTCCGCTCCGCCGCCGCGCTCCTCGCCGCGAACCCCGACGCCGCGGTCGCCTGCGTCGCGGTCGAGCTTTGCTCCGCCGCCTTCTACCTCGACGACGACCCTGGCGTGCTGGTCAGCGCCTGCCTCTTCGGCGACGGCGCCGCCGCCACGATCTGGCGCTCCACCCCGCCCGCGACCGGCCCCCGCGCCGCCGCGCCACTCCGTATTGGTGGATTCAATACGCATCACGACCCGGCCGCCCGCGACAAAATCCGCTTCGAGCAACGAGACGGCAAACTGCGCAACCTGCTCTCGGCCGACGTGCCGGCACTCGCCGCCACGACGGTCGCCCGCCTCTTCGCCGCCGAGCCGGCCACGTCGCCGCCGCCCGCGCGCATTCTCTCCCACCCCGGCGGGCGCGACGTACTCGACGCCATCGAGGCCGCCATTCCCGGCCACAAGCTCGACGCCAGCCGCCGCGTGTTGCGCGAGAACGGCAACATGAGCAGCCCCTCGGTGCTCTTCGCCCTCGACGACGCGCTCCGCGAAGGCCCGCCCCCCGAGCCCGGCGCCGACTGGTGGCTAGTCGCCTTCGGTGCCGGCTTCGCCGCGCATTCCTGCCGCGTGAGCCGCGGATAAAATCGTGGCGGTTGCAGTTTCTGCCTGACTCGTCCTGGGAGCGCTCAAATTCGTGACGCAGAATTTTTTTGCACGACGAAAAGTTTTGGCACGTCATCGCGTAGCAAATTCCATCCCCCCTCACTTGGCGCAAACATTGGTCT
>JAIXVY010000388.1 GCA_027482505.1 Opitutaceae bacterium
GGTCGACGCCCAGGGCCGGCGCGTTCCCACCGCGCTGGACCTGGTGAACTTCACCGTCGACGGCCCCGCCGAGTGGCGCGGCGGCATCGCCCAAGGCCCCGAAAACCACATCCTCTCCACCGCCCTACCCGTCGAGTGCGGCATCAACCGCGCCTTCGTTCGCTCCACCACCACGCCAGGCAGAATCACCGTGCGTGCCGTCGCCGAGGGCCTGAAATCCGCCGAGCTCGTGCTCGAGTCCGTCCCCGCTCCCTCCGCCGTTTCCCCCGGCGTGTATCCGCTGCGTCCTTACGGCGAACTGGCGCCTTCCTTCATCCGGCCCGAACCTGCCGCCCCCCCCCCCTACCGCCCCACCCGGGTCGCCGTTACCGTAGCCTCGGCCACCGCCGGCGGAAACGCCGGCGAGATCGCGGCCTCCTACGACGACAACGAGCGCTCCTCCTGGACGAGCGGCTCCGCACCGGGCGCCGCCTGGGCGGAGTTCACCCTCGCCCGCGCGGCCACGCTGACCGAGCTCGTCGTCTGCCTGCCCAACTGGCGCTCGCGCACCTACCCGCTCCTCGTGACCGTCGACGGCAAGGAGGTCTGGCGCGGCGTCACCCCGACCAGCCTAGGCTACGTCACCCTTCCCCTCCGCCCCCAGCAGGGCCGCGTCGTGCGCGTCCGGCTCATCGGCGAGAGCGCAGCCAACGCCGCCTTCTCGGGCATCACCGAACTCGCCAACGCCGCCAACGCCTCGGACGGCCCCGCCGCGGGCAAGGGATCGTTCGGTCTGGTTGAGATAGAGTTTTACGAGGCGGTGCGCTAGGCTGCGTTCACCTCAAAATCATGCCCCTCCTCGCCCCGCCCCCGTTTCGCGCCGTTTTCAGCGTCGCGCTCGCCCTTTTTATCGTCGTCGCCGGCGGCTCGCATGCCGCAGGGCTCCCGGCAGAGCCTTTGCCGACAGGCACGTTTCTCGCCCTGGAGTCCGGCCGGCCCACGACGGTCGTCGCCTACGGCACCAGCCTGACCGCGGGAGGCGCATGGACGCGGGAGCTGGCGGCGTATTGGGAGAAGCATTACCCGGGAAAAGTGACATTCCTCAACGCGGCTAAAAACGGCATGCACTCCGGCTGGGGCGTCGAAAACCTCGCCGAGCGCGTGATCGAAAAGAACCCCGACCTCGTCCTGATCGAATTCGCCGTCAACGACGCCGCCGCCCGGCACGGCATCTCCCCGCAAAAATCCGTCGCGAATCTGGAAACGATGGCGGCCGCGCTCCGCGCCCGCAATCCGGCGGTCGAGATCGTCGTCCAAACCATGAACCCGGCCTGGGACTCGCCGCGCGTTCCGGAAAAGAAATACGGCAGCGACCGCCCCGAACTGGCTGCCTATTACGACGCCTGGCGCGACGGCGCCCGGCGCCTGGGGCTGCCGCTCGTCGAGCATTATCCGACGTGGCTCAAAATCCAGCGCGAGGAGCCGGAGCGTTTCCGCGACCTCGTTCCCGACGGCATCCACCCCGGCGAAGAGGCCAGCCGGCAGATCACCTGGGCCGGCCTGGAATCCTTTCTGGAACGCGCCCGCGCCGCCGCCCGGCATACCCTCTCGCTTGAGGCGCAAGGCGCCAGGAGTGAGGGAGCAAACCCGCCCCGCCCCGTCACTCCCGCGCCAATCGCCCTGCCATGAAACTTTCACGCCTGTTCCTGTTCCTCGCCCTGACTATTCGCGCCATGGCCGATCCCGTCCCGCCGCCCAAGGAACGTTTCCACATCTACCTGCTGATGGGACAATCCAACATGGCCGGGCGCGGCGCGCTCGACGCCATAGCCGCGGAGGATGAGCCCCGCATTCTGGCCCTCGCGCCCGACGGTTCTTGGATGCCCGCGCGGGATCCGCTGCATCAGAAGATCGGGCTCGCCGAGCCGGGCGTGGGGCCGGGACTCTCGTTCGCGCGGGCCATGCTCGCGTCGGATCCGGCGGTCACCATCGGCCTCGTCCCCTGCGCCGTCGGAGGCTCGCCGCTGAAACGCTGGGTGAAGGGCGGCGATCTCTACGAGCAGGCCCTCGCCCGCGCGCGCGCCGCCGAAAAAGCGGGCGTGATCAAAGGCGTGCTCTGGCATCAGGGGGAAACGGATTCCGACCAGTTGCCCTGGGCGGCAAGCTACGAGACGCGGCTCGCGGGAATGATAGCGGACCTCCGGCACGATCTGGGCCGGCCCGATCTGCCTTTCGCGATCGGGCAACTCGGAGATTTCCTGACCGCGGAAAAGCATCCCGGCGTCGACACCGTGCGGGCCGCCATCAAGTCCGTCGCCGCCCGCGTGCCGCGCGCTGGCTATGTCGACTCCGCCGGCCTGGCCCACAAAGGCGACCAACTTCACTTCGACGCCTCCGCGGCCCGCGAACTCGGCCGGCGCTACGCCCGGGCTTTGGCGGATTTGAACGGAAAAAACACGCCCTGAACGCCGCCCGCCTTCAGGATCGAAACCGAACTTCACCCGGCCATCCCTCCGATGCCTTTCGTCCGCACGCTACTCGCCGCTCTTCTGTCGCTATCGGCGGTGGTCCCCCTGCGGGCCCACGCCCCCGGCGAAAGCAGTCTCGTCATCGCCCGCGACGAGGAGGCGCTGGAAGTGCGCCTGGTGGTCACCCTGGCTTCCGCGGCCGCCTTGCTCGGCCCCGCGCGATCCACTCCGCTCGCGGCCGACACCTTCGATCAAGACAGGCCCGCGCTTCTCGCCGCCGCCGCCCAGGGCCTTTTCTTGCGCGATCCCGAGGGCGTCGCGATTTCGCCTGATCGGATTATCGCCACGGTTCGCGATGGGCACGAGGTCCACATCGACTTCTTTTTCCCTCCTGCTTCACGCCCGGCGCGGCTTGGGCTTCCCCTGCTCGCCAAGCTGGACCGCGAGGCTTGGTGCGATGTCGCCGATTTGCGCGTTTCCCCGCCCGCTCGCGCCTTGCTCAGGCCGCGTGCGACCGAGCTTCCCCTCGTCCCGTGATCCCATCGCCCCGTTTCGTTGTCCTGGCCCTTGCCGCGCTGGCCGCGCTCATCGCGCCGCGCGCGCTCGCCCAGCGCCAGATGGACAACCTCGGACGCGGCGTGCTGGTTCTGCGCACCGGCAGCACCCAGACCTACGTCGGCTGGCGCCTGCTCGGCAACGATCCGCAGGACGTCGCGTTCAATCTCTATCGATCCGCCAACGGCGGCGCGCCGGTCAAGGTGAACGGCAGCCCGCTCGCGGCCACCACCGACTACGTCGACACTCCGCCCAACCTCGCCTCGACCGCCTACGCCTACTTCGTCCGTCCCGTTCTGAACGGCGTGGAGGTCGCCGATTCCTGGGCCAACCCCGCCTCCGGGCCCGCCGCCCTCCCGGCCAACGCGCCCGTGCGCCAATACCGCCCCGTCACGCTCCAGCCCACCCCCGACGAACCGGCCTCGAACGCGAATTACCGGGTGAAATTCGCCTGGGCGGGCGACCTGGACGGCGACGGCGAATTCGACTTCGTCGTCGAGCGAACCAACACCGCGGTCGTCTCTCGCCAGTGGCTCCAGGCCTACAAGGCGGACGGCACCCTGCTCTGGCAGATGACCCAAGGGCCCAACAGCCTCGAGCAGGACAACATCTATTCGGGCTCCTCGGCCATCGCCGTCGGCCAGTCGGATAACGTCACCGTCTACGATCTCGACGGCGACGGACGCGCGGAGGTGTGCGTGCTCACCGCAAACGGCGTCGTTTTCAATTACGGCGCCCCCGGCCAGAGCACGCTCACGGCCCCGGACAACGAAGTGCAGTTCATCTCGATAGTCGACGGCATGACCGGAGCGGAAAAAGCCCGCGCGCAGGTGCCCATACCCGCCGGCTGGGTCAACCAGGGCAACGTGTCCGGCAACATGGGCGTGTTTTACAGCGACGGCCTCCGCCCCTCGCTTTTTTTCCACGCCAAGAACCGAAATCCCGACCTGAGCTTCAACAACCTCGCCGCCGCCTTGGACTACCGCGACGGAACGCTCGTCCGCCGATGGCTCTGGGACGCGGTCGCCGAGAGCGGGCACACCGCGGAGGCGCATCAAATCCGCTTCGCCGACGTGGACAACGACGGCACCGACGAATACGTCGACATCGGCCATGTGCTCAAATCGGACGGCAGCGGACTCATCAACGGGGACCGCTTCACCGAGGTAATACACGGCGACCGGTTCCATGTCGCCGACATCGACCCTGCCAACCCCGGCCTCGAGACCTTTCTCATCCAGCAAGACAATCCGGGCGGACTCACCATGGCCTACCAGGCGGCCGATCGCAGCCGCGTCATCAAGAAGTGGTATGCCGGATCCATCATCGACGTCGGCCGCGGAACCGTCGGCGGTTTCGTGCCCAATCTCTTCGGCCTGCAGTTTTTCTCCACCACGGGCGGCACCTTCGACGCCAAGGGTAACCAGATCTACGCCACCGCCCCCTTTCCCCCGGAAACCATCTGGTGGGACGCCGACCTGGGCCGCGAATTCCTCTCCACCATCGGCAACTCGGCCACCAGTCCCGGCATCGACAAATTCAATCCCGCCAACGCCGGCAGTTCACGCCTCCTCACGCTTTACAGCGATCCCGCCGCCCCCGGCTATCCCTACAACAACTACATCGCAAACGGCGGCCGGCCGCAGTTCTGGGGAGATATCCTGGGCGACTGGCGCGAGGAGTTGGTCTGCGTGGCCAGCGACAATTCCGAGCTGCGCATCTACACCACGCGCACGCCGGACGTCGCCAAGAGCTACGACGGCAC
>JAIXVY010000499.1 GCA_027482505.1 Opitutaceae bacterium
CTCCAGGCGCCAGAAGCCGTATTTCTTTTTATCGATGTCCTCGGGCATCTCGAGCTCGACCACGTGGCCGACGGCGGAGGAGATCACCCATTCGTCGTTCTCGTAGATGTCGCCTTTTTTGGGAACTTTGCCGAGGGCGCGGGCGAGGTCGGCCGCGACGGACGGCTTTTCGGCGATGACGAGAGACTTCATGGGCTGCGAGCGGGTAGGGAGCGCAAGGGGCGAGCGCAAGCGCGAGTTTTTCGCCGCTTCAGCTTCGCGGCTTGTTGCGCGTCGTTTCGGACGGGGCGGAAAGGCCCCCGACATAGAGGCGATTATCGAACACGAAATCTTTTGGCGCCGAGGTGCGAAGGGCGACAAATCGGGGATGCGCGGGATTCAAGATGTAGTTGAATTCCTGAGGCACGATCACACTCGGCACGGCCAGGGCAAGGCGGGCGCCCGTTCGGAGCCAGCGATCACCGATGGGGCGGGTGCGGTCGACACGATTCAGGGTATCCGCCGCCTCCGGCGCAACGGCCTCGATATCTTCCGAGTCGATCTCAACCGTAATGAACGCGAACGACGGCAACTGCTCGCTGGTATCCAGATGCACCAGGGTTTCCAGCAAGGCCAGCGCGCGACTGCCGCTGGTATAAACCGCGCGGAGGCCAGGGCTGTTCCAGCGTCCGCCGTAGCGGCGTGAGCCCTCGCCATTAAAGGCCTCGTGGGCACGGGCGCTGCGGGTCAGGCGGTAAAGCGTGGGCACGCTAAAGCAGGCGCGGTGAAAGGTGTGCGGGACGCCGGGGCCGGGCGCTCAGGTGTAGACTCCGTGCTCGAGCCGGCCGAGGAGGTTTTCGACCTCACGGGCCCCGGGTTCAGTCTCTGCGTAATCCAGGGGCTTTTCTCCGCCTAGGCCACGGGCGGGGCGCTGCAACCAGGCACGCGCCGATTCCTCGCGGTAATCGAAGAGCTGGGCAGCCAGCCAAAACAGTCTGGCGTAGCGAACCACCCGGTCGCCGTGCGCGGGATCCAAGGGCGCACGATCGTGGCGACGACGCGCCAAAGTGGCCACCGAGATGCCGATTTTATGGGCTAATTCTTCGACCGTAAGGCCGAGCATCTCCCTGAGAGCATCAAATTCGGCCACCGGCAGGCCTGCGCGGATCGCGGCCATCATCTCAGGTGTGTCTAGGTGGGGGTGCGCGGCACCCGAGGCCTCACCTTCCTGCAGTGCTTCCCGGCATAAGCGACTGGGGTGCTGAGTAATCAGGGCGTCAATCATATGATAGATTGTTCTATATCATTTGAATGATTTCAAGGCGAAAAACAGCCCCGACCGTGAAATCAGCCGGGGCGTTTGAGGGGCCAGGGTGGGTCCTTGACCGTTTTAGGCGGCCACCTTCGGGCACTCGGCGAGGGCGGCGTCGAAGGCCTTGAGCATGGCGGCGATGGTCTCGTCGGTCTCGTCACCCATGTTTGAGATGCGGAAGGTCTTGCCCTTGAGCTTGCCATAGCCGCCGTCGATCACGAGGCCGTGCTTGGATTTGAGCGTCTTGTTGAGCGCGGCGAGGTCGTAGCCGAGGTTGTTGGCGAAGCAGTTGAGCGCGACGGAGCCGAAGCCGGCCTTCGGGAACATCGTGAAGCCCTTGGCGAGGATGTGGTCGCGAACCGTCTTGTTGAGCCGGGCGTGGCGGGCGTAGCGGTTTTCGATGCCCTCGACCTTGATGTCCTCGAGCTTCGACTTGAGGGCGTAGATCAGGGCGATGGCGGGCGTGCTGGGGGTCATGCCGGCCTCGTGGTTCTTTTGGAACTCGACGAAGTCAAAATAGTAGCCGCGGTCGGCCATGGTGGCGGCGCGGTCGAGGGCGCGTTTGGAAACGCTCATCAGGGCGAGGCCGGGGGGCAGGGCGAGCGCCTTCTGCGAACCGGTGATGAGGACATCGATGCCGAGCTCGTCCTTTTTGATCGGAACGACGGAAAACGAGCTGACGGTGTCGATGATCGAGATGACCTCGGGGAATTCACGAACAACGGCCATGAGGGCGGCGATGTCGCTCATGCAGCCGCAGGACGTCTCGTTATGGATGATGGTGATGGCGTCGTGGGCGCCGGTCGCAAGCTCCTTGCGGACGGCCTCGGGGTCTACGGGCTGGCCCCAGTCGAACTTGAGGGCGGTGGCCTGCTTGCCGCAGCGAAGGGCGACATCATACCACTTGTCGGAGAAGGCGCCGTTCATGCAGTTGAGCACCTTCTTTTTGCAGACGTTGCGCAGCGCGCCTTCCATGACGCCCCACGCGGAGCTGGTGGAGAGATACACCGGATCCTTGGTGTAGAACAGGGCCTGCAGCTCGGGCTGGATCGCGTTGTAGAGCGCGACGAAGTCGTTGCTGCGGTGGCCGATCATGCCTTGGGCCATCGCGTTCAGGGTCTTTTGCGAGACGGCGATGGGGCCGGGGATGAAGAGTTTGTAGCTCATGGAAAAAAGAGAGGGCGCGATCCGCAAGGATCGCGGAAGGTCAGAACATTCCCGACCGGGCTGCGCGGTCAAATCCGATTTCCCCTCGCCACTTGTCCTTTGGAACGCCTTTTTTTGCCCACTCGCCCCGCATGTCCCACTGGCTGAAACGCAAGCTCAACGCCTTCGAGCAGTTCACGATCGACGTGATCTTCGGGCGGCGCGAGGGCGTGGGGCCGACCTTGTTCGCGGGCTTTTTGCACGCGCTCTCGTGGTTGTTCAGCGGCATAGCCCAGACCCGCGTCTGGCTCTACAAGAAGCGCATCCTGCACGACCAGCCCCTCGGGTGCCTCGTGGTTGTGGTGGGCAACCTCACTGTGGGCGGCACGGGCAAGACCCCCGTGGTCGAGATGTTCGCCCGCGCGCTGCGCGATCGCGGTCGCAAGGTCGCCATTCTTTCCCGCGGCTATCGCAGCAAGGCTCCGCCGGCCTGGAAAAAGGCGCTGTGGTGGTTCACCCACACCAGCGCTCCGCCGCCCCGGGTGGTGAGCGACGGCCAGACCGTGCTGCTCGATTCCGAAAAGGCGGGCGACGAGCCCTTCATGCTCGCGCGCAACCTGCCCGGCGTCGTCGTGCTGGTCGACAAGGACCGCGTGAAGGCCGGCGTCTACGCCATCAAAAAGTTTCGCTGCGACACCCTGATCCTCGACGACGGGTTCCAGTATCTGCCGCTCAAGGGGCGCCTTAATTTGTTGCTGGTCGACAAGACCAATCCCTTCGGCAACGGCCATCTTCTCCCGCGAGGCATCCTGCGCGAGCCGATCAAGCACCTGAAGCGCGCGAGCTACGTTTTTCTCACCAAATCGGATGGTCGCGCCGATCCCGAGCTCGAGGAGCTGATCCAGCGCCACAACCCCGGGGTGAACGTCATCGAGTGCGCGCACCGGCCGCAGTTCCTGCAGCGCCTCGGCTCGTCCGAACGCCGGCCGCTCGCCGATCTGGAGGGCAAGCGGGTGGGGGCCTTTTCGGGCATCGCGGTTCCGGAAAGCTTCGAAGCCTTCGTGCGCGACCTTGGCGCGCGCATCGATTTCACCCGCCGCTTCCTCGATCACTACCGGTTCACCTACGAGGACTTCGTGGAGATTTTCTCCGAGGCCCTGGAGCGCAAGGTGGACTACATTGTCACGACGGAGAAGGACGCGGTGCGCATCCCCGACGGCATGCCCTGCCCGGTGCCGGTCTACTACCTCCGCCTCGAGATCGAAATCCTGCGCGGCGCGAGCGGCTTTGACGACGCCGTGGGGCGCATTTGTTTCCCGAGCGACGCCCCGGGACCGCTCCCGGCCGGCGCGCGCTTGCGTTGAGCGCCTTCGCCTTTCCCATATCCGAACCCTTTTCCCGATGCTCTCCGATCCCCGATTCGACCAACTCGCCTCCGGCCTCGCCGGGTTTTCCTGCGCCCTGCAAAAGGGCGAGCGCGTCCTGATCGACGCCTTCGACGTGCCCGACCAGATGGTCGTGTCGCTCATCCGCGCCGCCCGCGCCCGCGGAGCCCACCCCATCGTGCAGCTTCATCGCGCACGCATCACCCGCGAACTCATGCTCGGAGCGGAGGAGGCCCAGTTCGCGCCGCAGGCCGAGGTGGAGTTGAAGCGCATGCAGAAGATGGACGCCTACATCGCGCTGCGCGGGTCGGACAATATCTTCGAGTCCTCCGACGTGCCCTCCTCGCGCGTGCAGCTCTACGCCCGCCTGATGAAGCCCGTGCTGGATCATCGCGTGAACCAAACCAAGTGGGTCGTGCTGCGCTGGCCCACCGCCGCCA
>JAIXVY010000326.1 GCA_027482505.1 Opitutaceae bacterium
ACCTCTTCATCGGCATGGAGCGCACCGGCCACATCATGATGTTCGACGTCACGGACCCGCTCAACGCCGTCTTCATCAACAGCGTGCTCGTTCCCGGCGCCGCCCGTCCGGAGGGGTTTGATTTTGTGAGCGCCGCCGACAGCCCGACCGGGACCGATCTGCTGATCGTGGGCTTCGAGGGCGACGGCACCCTCTCCTCCACCGAGCAGGTGGCGATCTTCCAGATCTCCGCTTCGGCCATCCCCGAGCCCTCGGCCGCCGCGGGTCTCGCGGGTCTCGGCGCGCTCGGTCTGGCCGCCCTGCGCCGCCGTCGTCGCGCCGCCTGAAAACTCCGTCCAGCTTCGCCAACAACGAGCCGGCCCGCGCGAGCGCGGGCCGGCTTTTTTGCGCCCAGTCGCCTTGCCGGCGGGTTTTCGAAGGGGGTTACCTTGCCGAAAAACGGTGGCGGCGCGCAAAAAAACCGGCGCCCCATCGGGAGCCGGTCTTGTCTATGGCGAGAGAAAGTCCGCGCGTCGCGGATCAACCGCGGCGACGGCGGCGGGAGATCCCGAGGCCGAGGGCCGCCAGTCCCGCGAAGGCGGCGAAGGCGGAGGGTTCGGGAATGGGGGAGATGGAGTAGCTCGGGAACGTCGCGGCCGTGGCCGATGCGCCGAACCACTTTGTGTTGTCGGTGATGGTTCCCAGAATCTGCGCCTTGGTGGCGCTCAGCGAAATGCTGGTCTGGCTGGTGGAGCCGTTGGCAAAATAGGTGTTGGCGTAGGTGGATGAGCCAAGGTTAAGGAAACCGGAACTGGCGAGAGTCGTGGGTTGCACGGTGTTGGCGGCCGCGCTGGTGGAGCTAAGGGCGGTCCCGTAGTTGACCCCGAAGATGAGGCTGATGCCCGACTGGCTGGCCCAGTTCGCGGTGCTGCCGGTGAAGATGTAGAGTTGGTCGCCGCTTCCGTTGAACGCGAAATTGGCCGGGTTGGCGCTGCTCCAAGGCGTGCTGGTGATGGCCATGCCGTTTGTCCAAGTGAAGATGTTGCCGGGAGCGTAGCCGCCGGCGGGAACGGTAAAGGTAAGAAAGCCTTCCCCGGTGCGTCCCGTCGCTCCGGCGGTGAAGCCGTTGTCGGTGAAGTTGATCACATCTCCGGCGTCCATCTGGACCAGGTTTGTGAAGCGAAAACTGTCGGGATTGGCCGAATTGATGGCGAGCAGGACCAAGTCGCCGACGGAATAAACCGCGGCCTGGGCCGCGGGCGCGACCGCCGCGACCAGCGCGGCGGCCATGGAGAGAGAGGGGAGGCGTTTCTTCATGGAGGTAGAGCCAGGAACGCTCGTCGAAGCGGCGATTCTGGGCGCCTCAAGTAAAGAACCCGCACGTGTCGGTTTCGCGGCGCTTGGGTGGATAGCGCGTGACATTCCTTGCCCGCGGGCGGGGCCGACCCGCCCCGGCGGAGCCCATTTTGCCACTTCAATCCCCTTGTTCCGCGACGTTTGCTTTGCCCGCGGACATTCCGCGAGCGGGCAAAACTCATCCCTTGGTGAAGAGCTTTTGAAGACGCGGAGACGTCGCCGAGCCAAAGGCAGTGGCCCGGCCATCCCGTCCACCGCCTTCGCCGCGCTAGCCGATCAGCTTGCTCAGGCGCGCGCGGTAGCGCTTGGACAACGCGATGTTGGCCTCCATGCCGCCGGGGACGTTCTGGCTTGTGACGAGCGGGAGCTCGTGGCCGTTCGCCTTCAGCCACTCCAGCGCCTCGAGCGCGAGGAGGTTGAGCAGCAGCGAGCCGGTGAGCGTGGAGGTGGGGCCGGCGAAGCGGCCGGGCTCGACCTCGACGACCGCGTCGCCGGGCACGCCGCCGTTGTCGAGGGTGTGGTCGCACACGGCGTGGAGGTTCTTGCCGCCGGGGTGCACGGTCTTGCTCGTCGTGCTCATGCTGAGCGCGGTGAGGGCGATGGTGGTGAGGCCGCGCTTTTTCGCGTGCAGGGCGACCTCGATGGGCGAGGCGTTTTTGCCCGAGTTGGAGATGACGACGAAGCACTCTCCGGCCTGGAGGCCGTAGTGGTTCTCGTAGCGCTGCGCGAGGCGGTCGCCGTAGCCGACCACGTTTTCCGAGAAGCCGTAGCCGGGGTCGAAGAGGCCGGTGACGGGCATGAGCCCGCCGGCGCGGCCGATGATCTCGCGCGCGAGCATCTCGGAGTGGCCTGAGCCGAAGAGGTGGAGCACGCCGCCATCGGCGATGGATTTGCCGACGATGGGGCCGAGCGCGCGGAGTGTCGGCAAATTGCGCTCACGGACGGAGTCGAGAAGCGCGAGCGTGGTGGCGTGGTAGGAGTCGGCGAGAGACATCGGAGTATGGAGAGTGGAGCAAGGAGCCGGAACGGATTTGAGCGGCGAGCGGGGCGGGCCGGGTGCTCAGAAGAGGATCGTGGCGCTGATGGAGCCGAAGACCTGGCTGTCCTCCTGGCCCTTGAATTCCTTGGTGCGATAGGCCTGGGCGTAGCGGAGCTGCAAATACGGGGTGGTCACGCCGATGCCGGCGTAGAGGTCGGCGACGAAGGGCTGTTTGTCGATGCTCGGGCTGTCCTTGAAGGTGTTTCCGTCGAGGGTGATGTCGCGCGCGACGGCGCGGGCGTCGAAGGCGCCGAAGAGAAACACGCCGAAGGGCGGGCGGCGGTCGTCGGGATTGGAGTCGCCGGTGGGGCGGATGAGATTGCTGCCGAAGTCGGCGGGCAGTTTCCAGCCGGCGCGCAGCTCGGCGCCGGCGTTGGCGTAGGTGAAGACGTTGCCAAGGGAGAAACCGGCGTGCGGGATCAGATCCGCGCCCCAACCGTCGCGGGCGCCGTCGGTGGAGAAGCGGTAGCGGCGCTCGTAGATGAGGTTCACGCCGGGTTCGTCGTGGATCTGGTTGGCCCAGCCCTCGGCGTGGTCGACATTGATGATGTCGTGGAAGCCGTTCTGCGTCTCCTCGCCGAGGGCGGAAGGGCCCACGACGCCGACGTTGAGCTCGAAGACGTCGAGCCGGGCGGCGCGTCCGCCGAGTGCGTCGGGATTGATGACGTGGAGGGCGACGCCGCCGTAGAGCCAGGCGGCGTAGGGGCGGTCGTCGGGCTGGTAGAGGGGCGTGGCGGTGTCGACCGGGGTGTAGAGATTCTGGCCGACGGAGAAGCCGATTTTGTAGCCGTGGCCCTCGGGCATGAGATCGCCGAGAGTGCGGGCGAACCAGCGCGCGGGCGCGGCGGTGTCTTCGCCGGTGAGGGAGCGGAGGTCGGGCGAGAGCCAGGAGATTTTGAGCCCGTTGGTGTAGGCTTGGTCGGTGCCGGCGAAATACTTGTCGTTCTCGGTGTAGACGGTGAGCGAGCCGCGGTGCGGGGCGGGTGCGGGCGCGATTTGCGTTGTGGGTTCGGCCGCAAGGGCGGGCAGGGCAGCCAGCGCCCCAAGGCCCGCCAGCGAGGGAAAATTCATTCTGTGCGCTCTGTGCAATCTGTGGTTCACGGGTTTGGAGGCTTTTTTGACCACGGAGTGCACGGAATGCACCGAGTGGAAGGAAAATTCAGTTGGAGACGCGTTTGATGCCGAGGCTGGCGTATTTGAAGTTGAGCAGAAGCGCGGTCTTCAGGCCGGTGATGTTAAGGTAACCCAGCATCTGTGCGAGGTGTGTGTCGGTAAACGCAGCGACTACCTTCGGATCTACGATAACGAGATTCTCAACGATGAGGTCCGGGATCAGCGTGCCGATAAGCTGCCCCTCGTAACGCACATCAAACTGGCGCTGGCTTTCGCAACGGAGGCCTTGTTTTGAAAGCTCGATGATCACGCGCGTTCGTAGAGCTTCTCGTCGAGGCCGGGCTTGAGCGCGAAGAGAACTTTATGGGCGGCCCCGATGATCTTTTCGGTCAGTTCGTTTAGTTCCACGGGGTGTCTTTTGAACCACGGATTACACGGAATGCACGGAGTGAAGGCCGGGATTCTGTGCGTTCTGTGCTATCTGTGGTCAAATACGGGCTCAGGCGGTCGCCTGCCAGCGGCCGTAGATGCCGCAGGGGAGGACCTTGGCGTAGTCGTTTTTCACGCCGGGGGTGGCGTCGGCTTGGATGGGGAGGCCGACCTCGCCGGCGGTGATCGTGCCGGCGCGGTCGCCGAGCAGGGCGTGCAGCAGGTTGGCCACCACCGTGGGGGAGAGGCGCGCGGTGTAGGCGTTGATCAGGAAAAAGAGCGGCTGCGGCGTGAGCACCTCGCGGCATTCGCGGAGCAGTTCCCAGAGGCTGTCCTCGAGCTTCCACATCTCGCCGCCGGCGCCGCGGCCGTAGGTGGGCGGGTCCATGATGATGGCGTCGTATTTGCGGCCGCGCTTGAGCTCGCGGCGCACGAACTTGAGGCAGTCGTCGACGATGTAGCGGATGGGGGCCTCGGCGAGGCCGCTGAGGGCGGCGTTCTCCTTGCACCATTTCACCATGCCCTCGGCGGCGTCTACGTGGGTGACGCTCGCGCCGGCCTTGGCGGCGGCGCAGGTGGCGGCGCCGGTGTAGCCGAAGAGGTTGAGGACGTTGATTTCGCGGCCGGCGGCGCGGGCCTGCTTGATCAGGGCCGAGGACCAGTCCCAGTTGACCGCCTGCTCGGGGAAGAGGCCGGTGTGCTTAAAGCTGGTGGGCTGGATGCGGAAGGTGAGGCCGAGGCGCTCGTAGCCGATGGTCCAATGCTCGGGCGGGCGGTTGCGGAACTCCCAGCGGCCGCCGCCCTCGTTGCTGCGGTGGTAGAAGCCGTCCCAGCCCTTCCACTCGGGGCCGTCGGCCTTGGGCCAGATGATCTGAGGATCGGGGCGGACGAGGTTCACTCGACCCCAGCGCTCCTGCTTGAGGCCGAAGCCGCATTGGAGGAGCTGGTAGTCGCGCCAGCCGTCGGCGAGGAGGAGAGGGGAGCGGGTGATGGCGGGAGCGGACACGGAAGGAGCAGGGGGCGTGGAGCAGGGAGCTTGGAGCGAGGGGCGGGGAGCAAGGAGCCTGAGAAACGAGGCGAGGAAAGGGGGGCTTAGCCGCGGATCTGGCCCTCGCCGTCGAGCAGGTATTTATAGGAACAGAGCTCTTTCAGGCCCATGGGGCCGCGGGCGTGGAGGCGGTCGGTGCTGATGCCGATCTCGGCGCCGAAACCGAATTCGAAGCCGTCGTTGAAGCGGGTGGAGGCGTTCCACGGCACGACGGCGCTGTCGACCGAGGCCTGGAAGCGGCGCGCGGCGGCCTCGTCGGCGGTGACGATGGCGTCGGTGTGGCCGGAGCTGTCGCGGTTGATCGTGGCGACGGCGGTCTCGAGGTCGGGCACGACGCGGATCGCGATGATCAGGTCGAGGAACTCGGCCTTGTAGTCGGCGTCGGTCGCGGGCGCGTGGGCGATCGCGGGCGAAGCGGCGGCGAGGATGGCGCAGGCGGCGGGGTCGGCGCGGAGTTGCACGCCCTTGGCCGCGAGGGCGGCGGCGAGGCGGGGCAGCACGGCGGGCGCGATGTCGGCGTGGACGAGGAGTTGCTCGGCGGCGTTGCACACGCCGGGGCGCTGGGTCTTGGCGTTGAGCAGTATCCGCTCGGCCATTACGGGGTCGGCGGCCTTGTCGACGTAGACGAAGCAGACGCCGGTGTAGTGCTTGATGACCGGAATGGTGGAGTTTTGCGCGACGAAGCGAATGAGGGATTCGCCGCCGCGCGGGATGATGCAGTGGATGAGCTCGTCGAGCTTGAGGAGGTGGGTGAGCGCGGCGCGGTCGGTGGTGGGGATGAGCTGGACGGCGTCGGCGGGCAGGCCGGCCTCGGCGAGGGCGCGCTGGATGAGGGCGGCGAAGGCGGTGTTGGTGTGGAAGATCTCCTTGCCGCCGCGGAGGATGGAGGCGTTGCCCGACTTCAGGCATAGGATGGCGCAGTCGATGGTGACGTTGGGTCGGGCCTCGTAGATGATGCCGATGACGCCGATGGGCACGCGGACCTGGCGGATGCGCAGGCCGTTGGGGCGGGTCCAGGAGTCGAGGGTCTGGCCGACGGGGTCGGGCAACTCGGCGACCTGGAGAACGGACTCGGCGAGGTGGGCGAGCTTGGCGGGGGAGAGGGAGAGGCGCTCGATCTGGGCCTTGGTGAGCTGGTTGGCCTCGGCGGCGGCGAGGTCCCTGGCGTTGGCGGCGAGGAGCTCGGCCTCGGCGGCGGGGAGGAGGCGGGCGAGGGCGCGCAAGGCGGCGTCCTTCTGCGCGGTGGGCGCGGTGGCGAGGACGAGCGAGGCGGCGCGGGCGCGCCGGGCGATGCCGGTGACGAGCTGGGCGAGATCTTCGGACATGGAGACTAGGCGGAGAATAGCGGACTAGCGGGCGGACGCGAGTTTGGCGGCGAGCTCGCGGAGCGCGACCCAGCGCTCGGCGGGGATCGCTGGGCCGCTGTGGCGGACGCATTCGCTGCCGACGGCGGCGGCGAGGGCGCCGCAGGCGGGCAGGGGCCAGCGGTTGAGGAAACCGTAGAGGAAGCCGCCGCCGAAATTGTCGCCGGCGCCGTTGGTGTCGACCACGCGGTCGGCGGGCACGGGGGCGACGCGGTGCAGCTCGGCGTCGCGGGCGATCCAGGCGCCGTCCTTGCCGACCTTGACCACGGCGACGAGGCCGGGCGACTCGGCGGCGAGGCGGCTGGCGAGGGCGGGGTAGTCGTCGTTGTTTTCCGGATACAGGGCGCGGATTTCGTCCTCGTTGGCGAAGACGACGTGGATGCCGCCGGCGCGGAGCTGGCTGAAGAGCCAGTCGCGGGTGTGGCGGATGACGTCGAAGGAGGCGAAGTCGAGCGAGACGGTGGCGCCGGAGGCGCGGGCGCGGGCGAGAACCGCGTCGGCGAGGGAGGGGTTGAAGACGAGGTAGCCCTCGATGTGGGCGTGGCGCACGCCGGCGAAGTCGGCGGCGGTGACCTCCTCGGGCGAGAGGGTGAGGGCTGCGCCGAGGTCGGTGCGCATGGTGCGGGCGGCGTCGGGCGTGATGAGCGCGAGGCAGCGGGCGTTGGGCAGGCCGGCGCCGGTCTTGTAGCGAGAGAGGTCGATGCCGGCGGCGGCGGCCTGGGCGCGGTAGGACGCGGCGGTGGCGTCGGAACCGAGCTTGCCGAGGAAAGTGGCGCGTAGGCCGAGGCGGGCGGCGGCGCGGGTGAGGTTGGCGGCGCTGCCTCCGTTTTCCAGCTCGGGCGCGCCGGGCAGGCGGGCGACGATGGACTCCATCTCCGGGGCGTCGACGAGGACCATGCCGCCCTTGTCGCCGCGCACGGTGGCGAGGAAGGACTCGGGCACGTGGGCGGTGAGATCCATGATGGGTGAGCCGATGCCGAGAAGGTCGAAGGAGGACGAGGAAGCGGGGAGCATGGAGCTAGGAGCGTGGAGCAGGGAGCCGAAAGGCGGAGGAGAGCGGGAGCCGAAGGAGAAGCGAAAAAACAGGAACGCCGCGCCCGGAGGAGGCGCGGCGAGGGGGAGAGGCAAACTCGACCGGCCTTAGTTGGCCACGGTGAGGTTGGTGTTGAGGAGCACCTGGTCGTCGACCTCGATCTGGATCGAGTAGTCGCCGGGGGCGGGGAAGGACAGGTTGCGCACGTCGTTGATGAGATTGATGCGCTGGAGGGGGCCCTGGGACTCGAACTCGCGGTCGAGGAGGGGGCTCATGGAGTCGGCGGTGAGGCCGAGGGAGATCTTGATCTTGTGCTTGCCGGCGGCGACGTCGGTCAGCGTCAGGAACCAGATCATGAAAGGGTGGGTGAGCGGGAACTGGCGGCCGCGAATGGCGGAGAAAACGCCGAGGATGGTGTGCTTGCCGGTGGCGGGATCGATGTGGACGCCGTCGCAGAGGAGCCAGCAGAGGACTTGGGGCTTGTTGGTGTTGGACATGTGGGAATGAGGGTTTCCGAAAAACGGAAGTCGCCGAGCGTGGGCGCGCCGCGCCCCGGGGGGAAGGCGGAAAATGCAGGAATTGATTGGCGCGAGAAAACGTAACCGCATGGTCGGGCCCAATGGACGACGCGTTTTCCAACCCCGGCACATGGCTGGAGCCGCTGCGGGCCTACCCGCGCTGGCTCGTGCTGCTGTGCGTGGCGGTGGTGGCGGGAGGTATTCTGGCCTTGGTGGCGCGTCCGCTCAAATGGGGGCTCTACGCCGCCCTGGCGTGCGTGCTGGCGGTGTTCATGGCCGGATTTGCGTGGTGGCTGGAGCAGTAGCGGCGTGGTCGACGGGGGATTTTCTTGTCAGTGCCCCCGCCGGGGGCTTCATCGACCGTTTCCCGATGAAGTATATTTTCGTGACTGGTGGTGTGGTGTCCTCCTTGGGCAAGGGCCTGACGGCCGCGGCCCTCGGCGCGCTCTTGGAAATGCGCGGCCTGACGGTGCGCATCCAGAAGTTCGACCCCTACCTCAACGTGGATCCGGGCACCATGAGCCCCTACCAGCACGGAGAGGTTTACGTCCTCGAGGACGGCGCCGAGACCGACCTCGATCTCGGCCACTACGAGCGCTTCACCAGCGGCAAACTTTCGCGGGTGAACAGTCTCAGCTCCGGCCAGGTTTACGAGAGCGTGATCCAGAAGGAGCGCCGCGGCGCCTACCTCGGCAAGACTGTGCAGGTGATCCCGCACGTCACCAACGAGATCCAGGAGTTCGTCAAGCGCGGCGCGGTGGGCGTGGACGTGGCCATCG
>JAIXVY010000050.1 GCA_027482505.1 Opitutaceae bacterium
AGGCCGTCATCGTGGCCCTGCCCATGCCCTTGACCGAGCAGATCACCTGGCCCGAGTTCGTGGCCGCGATCTGGAATCCGCTGCTGCGAGAGGCCATCGCGCGGGAGGCGATCGACGCCATCCCGATGCGCCTGACCGACGAGACCGGGCGCACGAAGATAGTGCCGAACGGCCACCGCCTGGACGCGCTCGTGGTCTGCCGGGGCGTGCCGCTCCGCGTCGAGCACGACCCCGCTCTCTTCGACGAGCGGTCGAATCCCCTGGCGGTCGGCGCCCAGTTTCGCACCACCGAGGGCGCGGTGGATTCGGAGCTGGCCCTGCTCGCGACCAATTGTCCGCCGATCTCGGCCTTTGTCCCCAACCCGCTTTTCTACGCCACCGGAACGGCGGGCACGGAGGCGGCCATGCGCGACGTCATTCCGATCGGCCGGCTCGACGGACCGTCCGTCGCCGACGCCAAGGCGCTCGTGGACCGCGCGCTCGTCGCGGAGCGCGAAGGGCTCGCCGGCCGCGCCTACGTGGACATCGGCGGCCCCCATCGCCAGGGAGACGAGTGGCTGGAGGCCTGCGTGCCCGAGCTGACCGCGCTGGGTTTCGAGACGGACGTGGACCGCGATGGCTCCACCATGCCGGAGCACGCGAGGTTCGACGCCCCGGCGCTGTATTTCGGCTGGTATGCGGGCGGCGTGAACGGACCCTTCAACGCGCCCGGCTTCAAGTTTCCCCCGGGCGCGGTGGCGTTGCACATCCACAGTTTTTCCGCGTCCACCCTGCGCTCGGGAGGGCAGGCCTGGGTGGGCCCGCTCGTGGCCCGGGGCGCGACCGCGGTTTTGGGCAACGTGGGCGAACCCTATCTGCAATTCACGCATCAGCCTCATCTGCTGCTGCGCGCGCTGATCCGGGGAGATTCGCTGGGCGTGGCGGCGCTGCGCTCGATCAACGCGCTGAGCTGGAAGGGCGTCGTGGTCGGCGATCCGCTCTACCGGCCTTTCACGGTCTCAGCCGACGAGCAGTGGGAAAACCGGGCCGCGCTCGCGCCCGAGGCGGAGGCCTACGCGCGCGTCCGGCGCATGCGCCTTTTGGCCGCGGCGGGCCGCGGCGAGGAGGCGCTCGGCCTCGGCTTCGACGGCATGCGGGCCAATCCCACGCTGCCGCTGGCGCTCACGTTGGCGGGCATGCAGCTCAGCGCGGGCGATCCGGCCGCGGCTCGTCTCACTCTCGGGGTTTTCGCCGCCTTGCCCTCGTGGCGGCCGGCGGACCACGCGCTGGTGCTGGCGGCCGCGCGCTCCTTGCAGGCGGCCGGCGCGGCGGGCGAGGGCGTGAAGCTCTTTGATCGCCTGCTGGCCGACAAAAAGCTCGATCAGGATTTTCGTATCGCGGCGCTGCGGCAGGGCGCCGAGCTGGCCAGGTCGGCGCTCGATTTCACCCGCGCCGGGCGCTGGGACGCGGAGCACGAGCGGCTGACCGCGCCGCCTCCGGAGGCCAAGCCGGCCGCGCCCGCGAAATAGGCCGCGCGGAAAAGTTTCGCGGCGACCGCGCGAAGCGGCTGCGCGGACGAGTGCGGCTTAGGTCAAAGGCTGATAACCCTTGGACTTCGGGGACTCGAATTTTCGACCACGGATTGCACGGACAATCACGGTGCAATCAGTCCTGTCCGTGCCCATCCGTGCGATTCGTGGTTAAAGTCTGAATACACTCGGCCGGCGGGGTTACTTGCCCGCCGCGACGGCCACGGGCGGGCGGAGCGAGGCGAGATCGTGCAGCACGCGCAGGCTCTCGCGCAGGTCGACGTCGAGCTTGGCGTAGCGCGCCTGCGCGTCTTCCTCGTCCTCGGCGTCCAGACCGTCCGCGTCGGCCGCGTCGTCGTCCTTTTTCTCCGCCTTGATGCGGGGCGGGGGAGGGGGGGCGAGCATGACTTCGGTGAAGGCGTAGGCCGAACTCGCCTCGAGGGCCTTGCGGGCGGCCTTGGTCTCGTCGGCGAAGGTCTTGTCGGCGGTCTTGCCGGCCCGGCGGGTCTCCAGATTCAGCGACACGCTTTTCTCGGCCTGGCGTTCCTTGAAGCGTTCGATGGAGCGATTGAGCAAGGCGAACTCGGGCAGCGTCTTCATGCGCTCGGCGGAGCGGTCGCGCAGCCCGGCCAGATCGGCCGCGGGGATCGGGGTCGCCTCGAAGAAACTGGTGGAGATGTCGTCCCAGGGCAGGGCGTGGGGCAGGTCCTGTTCGCCGATCGGGAGGTATTCCTCGACCGAGGGGATGACGAGATCGGGCACGACGCCCTTGAGCTGGGTGGAGGCGCCGTTGGGCAGGTAGAATTTTTGCACCGTGACCTTGGTCGCGCCGGTGACGGCGCCCTGGCGGGCGCGGGCCGGGATGACGCGGTCCATCTCGATGACGGTCTGCACCGTGCCCTTGCCGTGGGTCGAGCTGGCGCCCACGACGACGGCGCGCCCGTAGTTCTGCAGGGCGCCGGCGACGATCTCGGAGGCGGAGGCGCTGAAGCGGTCGGTGAGGACGACAAGCGGACCGGCGTAGTCGACGCCGGGATTGGTGTCCTCGTCGATTTTCACTTCCCCGGCGTAGTTTTTGATCTGCACGACCGGGCCGGTGGGGATGAACAGTCCGGCGAGGGAGACGGCCTCGCCGAGCAGGCCGCCGCCGTTGCGGCGCAGGTCGAGGACGAGGCCCTCGATGTTTTCCGTCTTCAGGCGTTTGATGAGCTCGGCGATGTCGGCGGTGGCGGAGTTCTGGTCCTTGGCGTTCTCGCGTTCGCGGCCGTAGAAGGTGGGCAGGGTAATGACGCCGTAGGGGCGGGATTTGCCGTCGGGGCCGGGCACCTGGAAGACGGCGCCGTGGGCGCGGGCCGAGTCGAGATTGATGAGATCGCGCACGAGCGTGATCTCGCGCCGGACGGCGGCGTCGGACGCGTCGGCGGGCTGGACGAGCAGGCGGACCTTGGTGCCCTTTTCTCCGCGGATCATCTGCACGATGCGGCGCAGCTTCATGCCGACGATCTCGACGAACTCCCCGTCGGCCTGGGCGACGGCGAGGATTTTGTCGTTGGGTTTGAGCTGGCGGGAGAGGTCGGCGGGGCCGCCGGGGATGATTTCCTTCAGGATGCAGACGTCGTCCTCGAGCCCGAGGAGGGCCCCGATGCCGAAGAGCTGGAGGCGGATGTTGATGCCGAAGTCCTCGTAGGTGTCGGGGGAAAAGTAGGTCGAGTGGGGATCGTAGAGGCCGGCGATGGCGGTCAGGAACACCTCGGCGACGTCGTTGGAATCGAAGTCGTCGAGATTGCGCAGCACGCGTTCGTAGCGCTTGGCGACCTTGGCGCGCGCGTCGTCGATGGACTTGTTGTTGAGCAGCTCCTGGAGCAGCTCGAACTTCAGGCGTTGTTCCCAGAGCGCGTCGGCCGCGGCGGCGTCGGCCGGCCAGGGCAGCTCGCGGCGATCAAGCACGTAGGCGGCGTCGGTCGCGAAGTCGAAATCCCGGGTGAGGCGGCTCTGGACCCAGCCGACGCGGTCCCGCACCCGCTGCGCGTAGCGCGCGTAGATGGCGAAGGCGGGGTCGAGCCGTCCCGAGGTGGAAAGGGTGAAGTAGAGCGCCTCCGGACGATGGCGCTCCTGGAATTCCTTCAAATCCGAGTCGAGGAGGAAGAGCTTCTGGCCGTCGAGGGCCTTGAAGGCGTTGGGGATGAGTTCGACGTAGGACGCCGGGGTGACCTGGTCGCGATTGAAATGCACCTCCTCGAGCAGGCGGATCAGCGCCTGGAGCTCCAGTTGGAGGGACTTGGTCGGCTCCAGCTTGCGCGGCTCGGCGGCGGCCGCGGCGGGGGGCGTTTTGGGCTGGGGCGGCGAGGTCGGGGCGGGGGGCGACT
>JAIXVY010000387.1 GCA_027482505.1 Opitutaceae bacterium
AGGCGCCCTCGAGCTGCTGGACGCAGTCGCAATCGCAGCCGCGCAGGGTCTCGGAGGTGACGCAGCTGGAGTGGAGCCGGGTGTAGAGGGTCGACGCGGTGGCGATGTCGCCGTGGGCGAGGGCGACGATGTAGTGCTTGTCGATGATGTCCTGGAAAACGTAGGCGCGGAAGAGGCCGAAGCGGGTGTCGAGGACGCAGTTGGCGATGTAGAGCGTGGTGCCGTAAAGCGGGCGTTCTTCCAGCGAGGTGGGCTTGAGGATGGAGCCGGTGGCGTGCTGGAGTTCGCGGACGAGGTTGGCGAATTCGGGCGGGACTGCGCTGGTGGGATCGAAGGTGGCGGCGGACATTTTTTTTAGCGGGGGGCGTGGAGCTAGGAGGCGGAGTTTTTAGTCACGGAGGACACGGAGCTCGGACACAGAGGGCGCGTAGGGAAGAGGAAAGGCAGGGAGAGGGAGAATGGCCGGATCGGCAATGAAGCGCGCGAGACACGCGCAAGAGGAGTTCGATTCGTGGGACTGGTGGCGTGTCTCTGTTAACT
Source organism: Opitutaceae bacterium (assembly GCA_027482505.1). Classification (GTDB taxonomy): domain Bacteria; phylum Verrucomicrobiota; class Verrucomicrobiia; order Opitutales; family Opitutaceae; genus IMCC26134_A. Next base: position 541 of record JAIXVY010000387.1, read on the forward strand.
CCGTGTCGGCGCTTCGTGTTCTCCGTGGCAAAACTCAGAAGAGCAGGCCGTGGAAAAGGTGGAGGACGAAGATGGCGGCGAGGCCGTAGCTGAAGGCGTTGATCTGGCGGGCGCGGCCGGTGGCGACGGCGAGCAGGACGTAGGAGATGACGCCCAGCGCGAGGCCTTCGGCGATGCTGAAGGTAAGGGGGATGGTGAGCACGGTCACGACGACCGGCATGGATTGGGTGAAGTCGGAGAGATCGAGGTCGGCTATCTCGCGGAACATGAACACGCCCACGATCACGAGCGCGGGCGCGGTGGCCGCGGGGGGGATGATGAGGATGAGCGGCGTGAGGAGCAGGGCGGCGAGGAAGAGGACGGCGGTGGTGACGGAGGTGAGACCGGTGCGGCCGCCCGCCTCGACGCCGGCGGCGCTCTCGATGTAGCTGACGACGGTGGAGGTGCCGAAGAGCGAGCTGAGGATGGTGGCGATGGAGTCGGCGACGAGGGCGGGACCGGCCTTGGGCAGGGTGCCGTCGGGCTTGAGCAGGCCGGCGCGCTTGGTGACGCCGATGAGCGTGCCGATGTTGTCGAACATATCGACGATGAGGAGCGTGGCGATGACGGGCAGGGCCTTGAGCGGCTCCTCGAGGAGAAACTTGAAATCGAGGGCGAAGAAGGTGGGCGCGGGCGAGGCGGGCAGCCACTTGGAGAAGTCCGGGAAGGCGGTGATGGTGCCGCCCTTGCCGTCGGGGATGAAGAAGCCGACGAAAGTGATGGCCAGGATCGAGACGACGATGGCCCCGGGCACGCGGCGCGCGACGAGCACGCCGGCGAGGATGATGCCGCCGAAAGTGAGCGCGGCGGGCATGGCGCCGAGTTCGCCGGGGCCGACGAGCGTGGCCTGGTTGCCCACGATGATGCCGCCGTTTTTGAGGCCGATGAAGGCGATGAAGAGGCCGATGCCGCAGGTGATGGCGACCTTCAGGGCGAGGGGGATGGAGTTGACGATTTTTTCCCGGACGCCGGTCACGGACAGGGCGAGGAAGATGATGCCGTTGACGAAGACGAGTCCCAGGGCGGACTGCCAGGCGACGCCCATGCCGAGGCAGATGGAGAAGGCGAAGAACGCGTTGATGCCCATGCCCGGCGCGAGCGCGAGGGGCAGGTTGGTCATCAGCGCCATGATCAGGGTGGCGACCGCGGCGCTGAGGGCGGTGACGGTGACCAGCGCCTCCTTGGGCATGCCGGCGGCGGAGAGAATGGCGGGATTGACCGCGAGGATGTAGGCCATCGCCGCGAAGGTGGTGACGCCGGCGGCGACTTCGCGGCCCACGGTGGTGTTGTGCTCGGCGAGTTTGAAGAAGCGGGAGAGCATGCGGGAAGGGGGAGCGAAGAGCGTGGGGCCGGAGGCGAAGAGTTGGAAGCGGAGGAGATTAACATCTAGCACGGGCGGTGCCATGGAGGCGCCGGCGGCTGGGACAGGCGACGGGATGAAAGGGATTTATGCCGGATGGGGCGAGCGCTTAGGACGACGGGGTTCCGGGCGGGGTGGAGCGGGGTGCGCGCAAAAAAGCCGCCGCCCGGGCGGGCGGCGGCTTCGCGAGCGAGGCCGGAGATCGGCGGTCGGCTCAGAACTTGTAGGCGAGGGTGAATTCGCCGCGGATGCCGGGATCGAGCAGGATGGAGCCCTTGCCGTAGAATTCGTTCGGCGGGGAGAAATTCCACTCGTCCGTGACGTTGAGGATGGTGAGCCGGGCGGTCCAGTTCTTGTAGGTGTAGAAAACCGACGTATCGATCTCGAACTGCCAGGGGATGATGACGGTGCCGGCGTTGTCGTTCTTGATCTCGCTGTGCAAGCGACCGCCGATCGAGGCGCCGAAGCCGTTGTCGAAGGTGTAGGACAGCAGGGTGTTGAACTGGTGCTTCGGCAGGCCGGCGACGCGGGTTTCACCGGTGCCGCTGAAGTCGATCAGGTCGAAGGTGTTCGACACGCTGCCGTCGATCACGCCGTAGGAGAAGGTGCCGTAGAAGTTTTTGTTGGGCTGGTAGTTCGTCTCGAACTCGACGCCCTTGAAGTCGTATTGCGTGCCGTTGCTGCCCGGCGGACGGCGGGTGAACTTCTGGTGGTAGGCGGCGGCGCCGAGGAAGAGCTTGCCGTCGAAGGCGGAGTATTTCGCGCCCACCTCGAAGAGCTCGGCGGGTGTCTGGAGAGACTTCTTGTTGAGGGAGCCGTAGACGCCGGTGGCCGGGTTGGCATCGGGGATGTAGCCGCCGCCGTTTCCTTCCGCGCCCGCGGTGTTTTGGCTGTAGTTGTAGGTGCCGTAGGTGGTGAGCTTGGCGGTCGTCTTGTGGACGAGGCTTCCGTTCAGGTTCGGGTTGACCACCGATTCGCTGTCCTCGGGACCGGTGACCGGGATCTTGGTTTTGACGTGGAGCAGATCGGCGCGGGCGCCGGTGATGGCTTTGAGGCTCTTGGTCAGCTGATAGCCGCCTTGCACGAAGGGCGCGACGGAGGTGCTGGACGACTCGTTGCCGTCGCCGCCGAAGTTGTTGGTGCTAAAATACCGGTTGGGATGGCCTGGAACGGGAATGCGGAAGCCCTGGGCGATGCTGTTTTGGAAGGCCTGCGAATTGTAGACGTTGATCTGGGAGCGATCGCGGGTGAGGTCCCAGGCGTTGGCGGGCTCGAAGCCGTAGTCGGAGTAGGCCGAGACGTTGCGATATTGGAAATCGACGCCGGCGTTCAGGTCATGCTCGTCGATCTTCTTCTGGTATTCCCAGCGGGATTGGAGCGTGTAGGACGGATCGACGATTTCCGAGTAGTAGTAGCTGCTGATCGTCTCGCGGCGCGTGTAGGTGAACAGGTTGTTGTTCACGATGCGCGTGTCGGGATCGAGCGTGACGGTCTGGATGCCTTGCAGCTTGAAGTTGCGCGCCACGGAGTTGTCGCCGGGGGCGAGCAGGCGCAGGCGACGGTCGATTTTCACCAAGGGACCGGCGACGATCGGGTTGAAGGCGTTGCCGGTGCCGCCGGTGACCGAGGCGGTGTTTTGCGAGTTGGGTCCCACTGCGTTGGGCGGGACGACGACCGCGCCGGGCACGGGGGCGACGGGCGCGCCGGCGTTTACACCGGTCTGGTAAAGGTGGTTGTCGACGAGAGCCTGGGTGGGCCGGTTGATGCCCCAGTTCTCGGTGTATTCCATGTAGGTCGCCTGGGTGTTCAGGAACAACTCGTAGCGCTCGGTGGGACGAAGGGTGAGCGCGCCGTAGAGCGACTGGGTCTTGCGGTATTCGTCGACGTAGTAGCCGTCGCTCTCCTCGCCCGCGTAGCTGAGCCGGTAGGCGGCCTTTTCGTTCACCGGGGCGCCGTAATCGAGGCTCCAGCGGTAGATGTCGTCGGAGCCGATGGTGGCCGTCGCCTCGCCCCGGGCCTGGTCGAAGTAGGGGCGCTTGGTCACGAGGTCGACGAAGCCGCCGACGTAGCTGGACACGCCTTGGATGGCGGTGGGCGGGCCCTTGACGATGTTGACCGACTCGACGGCGTTGAAGTCTATCGGCATGCCGTTGCCGTTCGAGGTCACGCGTTCGCGCACGCCGTTCTGGAAGAGATCGGAGTAGGAGCCGCGGATGCTTGGATTACCCGGAGCGCCGAAGTTGGTCTTGGTGTAGGAGCTGGAGGTGAGCTTCGAGAAATCGCGGACGTCGCGGATGGCGATGGCGCTCAACTGCTCGCGAGAGATGATGGTGACGTTGCGCGGGATGTCGGTGACGTTCTCGTCGGTGCCAAAGACGGAGCTGAAGGGCCGCGAAGTGGGCATGATGTTCTCCTCGATGGGCACGTCGCTGACCTCGAGTTTATCGAGGGTGACGACCTCCTCGGTCGAGGCGGCGGGAGCGGGTGCGGTCTGGGCGGCGAGGTAGCAGGACGGGCCGGCGGCGGCCATAAGCGCGAGGATGCGCAGAGTCGTTTGGCGTTTGGTCATGGTGTTGGTTGGAGGCTTGGTGCGACCGGTCGGATAGCATCCAATATGCCATCACCCCCGACGGGCGCCGCCATGTGCCAAATGCCAGCGAGAGGCCATATGTGCCGACGGAATGTGTCCTTGCTGGAGCCTTCGCGGCCGTCCGCAAAAACGGCTGAAGAGCCCCGGTCAGGCGACCGGTTCCAATAGCGGCACTTGGACCATGCCCGGGACGGTCACCAAGCCCTTGTCGGTGATGCGAATCTCGGGGATGACCGAGAGCGGGATGAGGTTGAAGCCCATGTAGGGCAGGGTGCAACCGGCCGCCTGCCACGCTTTTTTGAGTTTCGTGGTGTGTTTGGCCACGGCGGTGGCGCGCTCGTCGCTGAGGAGGCCGGCGATGGGCAGGGCGACGGACGCCACCACTTTGCCTTTGTTGACGACGCAGACGCCGCCGCGGAGGGCGCGGAGGGTTTCGACGGCGAGGCGCATGTCGGCCTCGTTGGTGCCGGCGACGATGAGGTTGTGGGCGTCGTGGCCGACGGTGCTGGCGACGGCGCCGGCCTTGAGGCCAAAGTCTTTCAACAAGCCGTGGGCGACGGCGCCGCTCTTGCCGTGACGTTCGAGGACGCTGACGAAGCAGAGGCCGTGCTGCGCAAAGTGGTCGGACCAGGACGCGGCGGGCTCGAGGCGGATCTTGTCGTGGAAGAGGATGATGCCGGGAAGGGCGGTGCGAATGACGTTGGCCGTCACGGGCGCGGCCGGCAGCGCGGGGACGAGCGGGGCGGACTTGGCTGCGGGCGGGAGCTTGACCGTGGCGTAGGCTTTTTTCGGATACGCGTAGCGCTTGGAGAGGGCCTGGTCGAGCAGCGGGGTGATCTTGCGGTTTTTCACCACGAGCTCGCCGCCATACCAGGTGGACTGGGGGACGAGGTCGTCGTTGAGCAACACGAGGTCGGCGCGGCGGGCGGGGGCGATGCCGCCGATGTCGCCGTCGAGGCCGTAGCGGGTGGCGGGGTGGAGCGAGCCGGCGCTCCAGGCGGCGGGTTTGGAGAAGCCGGCCAGGAGGGTCTGTCGAGCGACCCAGTCGAGGCCGAAGAGGAAGAGGTCGTCGGCGTCGCGGTCGTCGGTGCAGACGCAGACGCGCTTGGGCGAGGCGCCGAGTTCGGAGACGGCCTTGATCGCCTCGGGGAGGGAGTGCCAGGGGGTGGAGGGGTTTCCGCCGCGGAGGAAGATCCAGACGCCGTTTTCGAGGAAGTCGTCGGCGATGTCGCGGTCGATGGACTCGTGGGTGTCGGTGATGCCGGAGGCGGCGCCGGCGGCGACGAATTCGCGACCGTAAACATGGCCGCAGACGGG
>JAIXVY010000034.1 GCA_027482505.1 Opitutaceae bacterium
TGTCGCCGTTGAGGATGAGTTTCTCGCAGCGGGTGTGCTTGAGAAAGTGATTAACCTCGGCGGCCTTGCAGTCGTGCGTGCCGAGGTGGACGTCGGAGATGATGACGGTGCGGACCTTGAGAAGGCGTTTTTCCATCGACGCGCCAAGCGATAGCAAAGGCTTCGGGCTCTGCCTAGGCCGCAATGCGCGGCGTAACCATAACGTCACAGAAACCGGAAATCCCCCGCGGGCGCGGACCCGAGGCCGCGAAGGGAGGACCGGGTGTTTACTTCGAGGGCGCGGCGAAACCCGAGCCGGCGTCGCTCACGTAGAGCAGACCGGTTTTCTCGTCCCGAAAGACAAGAAGCGCGCTGGTCCGGCTGCGATAGGCGGAGCAACGGCCGAGCACTTCGGCCGAAGGGAACCAAGCGGGGGCCGACTCGGGAACAGAAGGCCCCGCGACGGGCGACAGGGCGAAAGGGTCGGCGGAGAAGAGCCACTCCGAGAGCTCGCGGCCCGGTTGAAAAACCAGAAAGGCGGCCCAGGCGCGAACCGCGCCGGTCTCGTCCACGATCTCCCGGCGCTCGGCCTGCACGAGCTGCTCGGCGGGCGACGGATGCCGCCAGAGAACTCGGCGGAAGACCTCGGCGGGATCGGTTTCCACTTTCACACTGAGCTTCGGTTCGGGCGGCAGCGGCCGGGCAAGCGAGGCGTCCGGCCGAGGCAGCGCGGGCGGGCGGGCATCCTCGCCGGCGGCGTTGGCCACAACGGCGAGGAGGCCCGCCACCCCTGCTAGCGCCAGGACCAGAAGGCTCGGGCGCGTGGCGGATGAGAACGAGCGCGGCATGTCCGGCTTAGTTGCCCGCGTTGGAGTAGGTGCGGAGGAACAACTCGATGTCGCGCACGCTGGCGACGAAACGATTAAGCGCCTCTTTCTCGTCCGAGTGCAGGGTGTAGGCCGGTATGACGAGCTTCCAGCGGCTGTTCCACACGCTGCGTCCGACCAGACGGGAGTTGGTGAACTCGCCCGGCATGCTGCTGTAGAAGAACGCGGGATCGTTGACCGGACGGAAGGCCTGGTGCTTGCGCAGCACCCAAGGCTGTTCCGACAACGTGCCCGCCGCGGTGAAGAACTGAATCGAGGAAAACGCGGTCGAGCCGAGGTTGAACGGCAAGGGCAGGGCCTGGTCTTGCACCTCCCAGCCGCGCACCGTGTTGGTGTCGCCCAGGGCCGGGGCTCGCTGGTAATCGATGCCCGCGGGGATGAGGTAGACGTAGGGCGTGGCGCTGAGCGCGTTGGGCGCGGTGGAGGTGAGCGTGCCGGCGTTGGGCGTGCCGATGGCGTAGGGATCCATGCCCACGTAGCCGCGCAAGACCACGCCGGTGGCGTAGATCTTGGTCGAGAAGCTGGAGGCGGAGTAGGCGTGGTCGCCGCTGGCGAGCGGGAGGCCGAAGAAGTTTTTGCCGTGCTCGATGGTGGTGGCGAAGGGGATGATGATGCCGGGCACGGCGGAGTTGTCCGGCTTGCGCAGGTTGAGGCAGGCGGCGGCGACGTCGGGGTCGGAGAGCAGATTGGTCACGATCTTCTGCTCGAGCGTCTGCTGCCAGGCCGCGTCGTCGTCGGTGCGTCCCGGCTCGTTGAGGAGACGGAAGAGCTCGCGGCGCAGGGAGAACAGGGTGCCGTATTGGTCGGGGTTGTTGAGACCGAGACGACCCTTCGCGACCGCCCAGTCGGCCTGAAGGCGGGCCATGGTGCCGGCCAGGCCGGAGTCGCCCAGCGTGCTGACGCTGGCCTGCGGGACGCCGCCGCTGAGATCGCCGAGGGCGCGGGCGGAGACGGTGGCGTTGACCACCGCCTGACCGGAGGTCGAGCCGAGCAGGCCGGTCTCGTAGTCATAGCTCTTGGTGGCGAGGTAGGTGTAGCGGGCGGCGAGATCGAAGAGCGTGCGATACTGTTCCAGACCCTCGTTGCGGAAGGTGCGGAAGGTGAGGTCGCGCGTGCGATAGCCCTGAACGATCGCGGCGGAGCGCTGGCGGAAGAGCTCGCGCTCGGCCTGGACGCGCTCGCCCTCGGCGATGAGATTGCGCACGTTCTCCTGGGCGCGTTGCAGGTTGGTGGAGACCTGGGCGATCTCGTAGACCTCGCGAATGACCTCGCGCAGCAGGATCTCGTATTCGTAGGCGACCTGGGCCTGCTCGTAGCTGAACTGATAGCCCTCGACCGCTTTGGTGATGGAGAGCTGCTCGTCGCGAATCTGCACATCGAGGTAGCTCGCCGAGATGTTGCTCAAAACCGACGCGGTCTTGAGGAAGATGCCATAGACGTTGAATCCCACGGTCATGGCGCCGCGAACGCCGGCGAAGACGTCGTTGGCAAGACCGGTGACTCCCGGGATGGCGGTCTTGAGGGCGTCGGTCTGACGCCCCTTGGCCTCGACGGCCAGATCGAGCAGCTTAGACGTCTTGCTGAGCGCGAGGCGGGCGCGGCCGAGATTGCTGATCAACTCCTCGCCGCTCTCCGTTCGCTCCAGGGTCTTGGCGTGCGCGTCGAGCATGGCGTCATACAACTGGGCGCGGCGGTCGAGCTGGGCCTTTTTGTCGGTCATGCGGGCAAGACGATCCTGCAACGCAATGCTGGCCTGATGGGCGTCGAGCAGGGCGAACTGCAGCTTGCCGGTGACGGAGCGACGACCCAGAGAGGTGGTGAAGCGATCCGAATATTGCACGAACTGATCGGGCTGGAGGCGGAAGGTGCGGGTGACGAAGTTGGTGCCCGCCGTGTCGTTGGAATAGGCCCGCAGGTTATCGACCGAAAGCGTTCCGGGGATTTGCACGCTGGTCGGAACTCGGCCGGTCACGGTGATGGCGGCGGTGGTGTCGACCAAGTCGGTGGGCCGGTCGACGACGAACCACATCAACGTGTCGGGACCGGCGTAGCCCTGGGCGTAGGTGCGACCGGCGCCGATTTCGCCGGAGTAGGGCGTGCCGTAGAGTTCGACGAGCTGGCGGGTGTAGGCCGCCTCCTGGTCGACGATGGCGTTGTTCGCGGACTCGAGCTGATTCTCCTGGTTGCGGAGGAGACGCGTCATGCGGGCGGCCTGGTCGAAGGCGCCCTTGGCGTTGAGCACGGCGCGGAGGGCGCGATCGTGGATCTGTTCGTAATGGCTCTTGCCGGCGCGGAGTTCGGCGGGGGAGATGTCGAAGGCGATGGCGTCCGGACTAAGGCCGAGCGGATTGAGACGCGCGTTGGCGTTGTCCATCGTGCCTTGGGAGGACTCGCCGGCGAGGGTCAGTTCGGCCAGCGCGGGCACGGTGGTGCGGTCTATCACCTGGATGCCGGTGTGCTGGGGATTGTTGTCGACGTCGGGCAGCAGGGCGTTGCCCACCACCCAGTTGAAATACGCGCCTTGGGTGGAACGGGCCGCCCACTCGTCCAAGCCCCAGTGGCGGGTCACGCCGGTGGCGGAGTTGAATTTGCCGTCGCGGAAGTGGCTCCAGCCGGCGGAATCCGAGTCGCGGTAGCTCTCGCGATGCACGAGGGCGAGGATCTGTTGCGAGGTGCGGGCGAGACTGGCGGCGGAGGCGGCGAACTTGCGTTCGTCGAAGTAGTCCACCTGCACCGGCTGGCCGAGCACGGTCACGGCCTCGGTGCGCGGCGTCCAGGTGAAGAAGGGATTGGTGAGCAATCGATAGTAGCCCTTCAGCGCGGTGAGGTAATGGCCGTAGGCGTCGCCGTGGCCCTGCGGGAACATGCGCTGCGCGTCCGCGGCGTTGACCGTGCCATCCGCGGTGGAGGCGCCGGTCTTTTCGCGGATGTTGTAATTCACCGCGTAGAGGGCTTCGCCGGAATTAATGCCGCGGGTGTAGTTCCAGTAGAGGCGGTTGTAGGCGGGCGCGGCCTGGGTGCCGGGCGCGACGAAATCGTCGCGGCCGCGCAGCAGGGCAAGCTCCTCCTCCAGGACGCTCTTCACCTGGCCCTCGAAGGAGAAACGCGAGGTGTTGACCTCGGTGACGGTGGTGGAGTCGTCGACCGAGATGGTGGGGTTGGCGGCGTCGGCGAAGGCCTCGTTGCCGAGGATGGTGTAGAGGTCGTTGATGTAGCCGGCGGCGAGGAGCAACGCGTCGTTGGCCGGACCGTAGTCGTATCCGGCGTCCACGCTGATCGCCTTGCCGCGATTGAGGACGGTTTCGTAGATCTCGATGAGGCCGGTGTCGTTGAGATTGCCGAGGGTGAGGGCGACGTCGCCCTCCCAGCGCCGGCCGGCCTGGGTGAGGATGGAGACGTCGGTGTTGACCGCGTTGTTGTAGAGGTCGGTGATGCGCTGATTGAAGGGGTTGATCGCGGCGAGCACACGTTTGATCCAGCCCTCGACCAGCACGGGCTGCATCCAGCGCGACCACTCCGTCCCGGCCACGTTGTTGGCCGTGGCCTTCGGCCGGTAGCGCATGGTGAAGTAGTTGTCGGTCAGCACGAGCACGGGGCTGCCAAGGGGCGCGGTGGGCGAGCCGCCGACGGTGACGATGTTTTGCAGCGTGCCGTTCGGGCTCTGCCAGGGCGAACCGACGGCGACGACGCGGTCGGTCTCAACCGAGGTGTGCACCCGGAAATCGATGCTGGATAGACTGCCGACATCCGCGCCGGAA
>JAIXVY010000523.1 GCA_027482505.1 Opitutaceae bacterium
GAAACCAGCCCCCGGCCGCGATGGCGGCGGCAAATATAGCGGTCTGGAACGCGGGCGGGCCTATGCCCGCCCAGCGGATAAAAAAGCCCGCGCCGACCAAGATGCCAGACAGCGCGAGGCTGCGATTTTGCCAACTCTTCACGCCGCCATGATCGCAACCGCACGAACCATGATTTTCGGAATCGAAGGGTTTCGTGATCGGAAGGATAGTCGTGATGGTCGCTAATGGCGTCGGCGTTCGGAGTTTTTAGGAGTGGGAGCCCTCGTGGGCCCGGACGACGATGCGAGCGGTATCGGCTGGCAGCGGGTCCATTAGAACGCGGTAGGCGGCGTATGAAGGACGCTTGTGCCGCCGCGGAATATCCCTCGGCTCGAAGTGCTCGATGGAGGTTCGGATAACCGCCCCTGAAGCTGCAACATACGCAACGTCCAAATGAGTCTGGGTCGTTTCGTTCGCGGACAGAAGACGGACGACGTGCCCCGTCAGCAACAACTGGCCGTGGCTTCTCTCCACACGAGGCTTCTTAACCGAGATAATCGGAGAACTTTCACCGATCAGCTCGATATGGGCCAGCTCCGGCGGTGTTTGCGGTGGAGTGGCGCAGGCACCGGCGAAAACCGATATGCCTGCGACGAGAAGTGGTAGTGCTTTCATGGCGTGACGGTCTCAGTGAGCGCAGGTGCAGGCGTATTCGGGGCGGGAGCACTCACCGCAGTTGGCTAGGTTGATCTGGAGCCGGATCGTCACGGACACGGCCTCGGCGGAGGGCTTCACGCGGAGGATGCCTGGGAGATTGCCACCCTCGGGCAGCACGGCGGTGGAGAGCAGCGTGTCGCCGTCAGCCGCGAAGGCCAGGGTGGTAGGCTTGGCGCGGTCGCCGGTGATGAGCGTGGCGGTGAGGCCGGCGGGGACGGCCACGGGTTTGCCTGCGTCATCGACGAAGGTGAGGCGCACTTTGCGGTCGGCGGTGACGAAGAACTCGGCGTGGGGCTCCAACTCGGTGAGGACGCGGCCCTTGTTGGGGCCGGTGATTTTCGCGGCATGGGAGTGGCCGGCGTGGTCATGACCCTCGGCGGCAAACGCGGGCGCGGAGCAGGCGAGGACGAGGGCGAGGATACGGGTGACGATAGGTAGTTTCATGATACGGAGTTTTTGGTTATTGTGGATGGGTTACGGACAAAGGGACGGGGTTCACTCGAAGGTCTCGCCATGCACGGCCAGGGCGTGTTCGGCGGACTTGCGCCCGAAGGCGAAGAACACCGCCGGGGTGACGACGAAGGTAAGCACGGTGCAGGAGGCGAGGCCTCCGACGATGGCCACGGCGACCGGGTGGAGAATCTCCTTGCCGGGCTGGTCGGCGGCGAGGACGAGCGGGATGAGCGCGATGCCGGCGGCCAGCGCGGTCATGAGCACGGGGACGACGCGTTCGAGCGTGCCGCGCACCACCATCTCGCGGGTGAAGCTCTCGCCCTCGTGCTGCATGAGGTGCAGGTAGTGCGAAAGCAGCATGATGTTGTTGCGCGCCGCCACGCCGCCGACGGCGATGAAGCCGACCAAGGTGGCGATGCTGATGTTGTCCAGCTTCCACCACGTGAATGCGAGCGCACCGGCCAGCGCCAGCGGGATGCTGAGCATGACCTGGAGCGCGAGACCGACGCTGCGGAAGTAGGCCTGCAACAGTATCACGATCACCACTACGATGAGGGCGCCTAGGATCGCGATGCGGCGGGTGGCGTCGCGCTGCGCCTCAAACTCGCCCTCGTAGGTCACGAAGTAGCCTTCGGGGAGCGTCACCTGTTCGGTGACGGCTTCGCGCAAGCGCTCGACGCTGGCCCCCACGTCCCGCCCGGTGGGCTGGATGGCGACGGTCATGCGGCGTTGGCTGTTTTCGCGGAAGATCACGTTGGGGCCGCGTGCCTCGCGCACCTCGGCGACGGCGCTCAGGGGAATGCGCGCGCCGACGGGCGTTTCTAGGGGGAGCTCCCGCAGGCGATCAGGGGATTCGCGCCACGCTTCCGGCAGACGCAGGACGAGCGGCACGGTGCGCTGGCCTTCGCGCAGCTCGGCGATCTCCTGCCCGCCGACGAGGGTGGACAGGAGGTCGTTGAGCGATCCGGGGGTGAGCCCGTAGGCGGCGGCGCGCTCACGGTCCGTCTCGATGCGGAGCTGGGGGATGTCGGCTTGCGCATCGAGGCGGGATTTCTCGAAGCCGGGGATCGCGCGGGCGAGGGTTTGCACCTGTTCGCCGAGGCGGCGCAGCTCCGCGAGGTCGGGGCCGAAGATCTTTACGGCCACGGGAGCGGAGACGCCGCTGAGCATGTGGCCGATACGGTCGGCGAGCGGGCCGCTCACGACGGCGAAGGCACCGGGGATGCGGCGCAGGCGGGTGTTGATTTCCGCGATGATCTCGGAGCGGGGGCGCTTGCCGTCGGGTATAAAATCCACGTCGAACTCGGCGGTGGAGACGGGCACGACGTGGTCGCCGCGCTCGGCGCGACCGAGGCGACGGCCTACCTTAGACACGCCTTCGATAGCGAGGAGTTCACGTTCGATGATGTCGCCGATGCGGTTCATCTCCGCGAGCGAGGTGCCGGGCGCGGCGGTGGCGGCGACGAGCGCGGTCTCCTCGCGGAACTTGGGCAGGAAGTCCTTGCCCATGCGCGGATACAACGCGAACGCGGCGACGAGCACCACGGCCACGAGCGCGAGGACGGGAATCGGATACCGCAGCGCGGGGGCGATGGCGGTGGATTCGACCGCGCGTTTCAGGCCACGCACAAACATGCCGTCCGCGTGTTCGGCTCCCGCCTTGGGGTGGAGCAGCATGGCGCAGAGCACGGGGATGACGGTGAGCGAGACGAGGAAGGAGGCCGCCATGCTGAGGATGGTGGCGATGGCGATGGGGGCGAAGAGCTTGCCCTCGACGCCGCTCAGGCCGAGCAGCGGCAGGAAGACGAGCACGATGAGGATCGTGGCGTAGAGGATGGAGTTTCGCACCTCGCCGGAGGCCTCGGCGATGACGGGCAATCGCGGGCGCGGGGTGGCGCGGGCGGCGTTTTCGCGCAGGCGGCGGAAGACGTTTTCCACGTCCACGATGGCGTCGTCCACCACCATGCCCATCGCGACGGCGAGGCCGCCGAGCGTCATGGAGTTCACCGAAAGGCCGAACCACGTGAAGGTGAGCAGCGTGATGGCGAAGCTCAGCGGGATGGCCGTCAACGTGATGACCGTCGTGCGGACGTTGAGCAGGAAGAGGAACAGGATGATCGACACCATGATGCCGGCGTCGCGGATCGCTTCCTTGAGGTTGCCGATGGCGTGGTCGATGAACTGACGCTGCTGGAAAAGCGGCACGACCTCGATGCCCGGCGGCAGGGCCGGTTGCAACTCGGCGAGGGCCTCCTCGATCTTTTCGGTGAGCGCGCGGGTGTCGAAGCCGGGGGCCTTGGTGATCGACATGATGACGCCACGGGTGGGCTCCTTCTCCGGAACGACGCTCACCGAGGCGTCGCCGCGCATCGGCTCGATGCCCCAGGCGAGCTCGGCCACGTCGGCGAGTGTGATCGGGCGGCCTTCGGCGACCTTTACTACGGTGTGCCCGAGGGCGGTCAGATCGGTGCTCATCGCGAGATTGCGCACCATGATCTCGGTGGGGCCGTTGTTCAGGAACCCGCCGGTGGTGGTGCCGGCGGCGGAGGCCACGGCGGCGGCCAGTTCGTCATGAGAAACCGAATACGCGGCCATGCGGGCGGGGTCGGGCCGGACTTCGAGCCGGCGGACGCCGCCGCCCATGTTCAAGATTTCGGCGATGCCAGGGATGCTTTGCAGGCGACGCCGGATCGTCCAATCGGCCACCGTCCGCACATCGGCGGGCGCGAGATACCCCGGCTGGCCTTCAGGCACGGTGGAGCGAACGCCGACGAGCATGATCTCGCCCATGAGCGAGGCCACGGGCGTCATGAAGGGCTGCACGCCTTCGGGTAGTTGGTCGCGGGCGGTTTGCAGCCGCTCCTGCACCTGGGTGCGGGCGGTGTAGATGTCGGTATCCCAGCCGAATTCGGCGTAGATGAGCGACAGCGCGACGTCGGAGTTGGAGCGCAGGCGGGTGAGGTTGGCCACGCCCATGAGCGCGCTTTCGAGCGGCTGGGTGACGCGGGCCTCGACCTCTTCCGGCGCGAGTCCGGGCGACTCGGTGAGGATGACGACGGTTGGCTTGGTGAGGTCGGGCAGAACCTCGACGGGCAGTTGGATGCCGGTGCGCAGACCGAGCGCGAGCACGATGAGGGCAAGCCCCAGCACGACCGCGCGGTGTTGCAGCGACCAGCGGATGAGAAAATTAAGCATGGCTCAGGTCTCCTTCCGGTTGGAGGTGGAGCGACGGGTGAGGGCCAGCGCGAGGGCGATCAGGGCAAGCACACCGGTGGCGATCTGCCACGGACGTTCGGGGTGGCCGGCGTGTTCTGCTTCGTCGTGTGCGTGGCCGTGGTCGTCGGTGGCGGCGGAAGTCGCGGCGGCTCCTCCCTTCGGTAGTTCGCCACCATCGGCGGCGTGTTCATGGCCGTGAGCGGCGTCGAGCGCCTCTTTCAGGGAAACTCCGCCTCCGCCCGCGAAGGAGAGCGAATAGGCTCCGCGAGTGACGACCTCGTCGCCGGGGAAAATCCCGCTGACGATTTCAACGTAACGATCATTGGTCGCGCCGAGCACGACCGGGGTTTTCACGAAGGCTCCGGGCAACTCGAAGTCTTTGGTGAAGACCACGCGCGGCGCGGTGCCCTCGCCTTGCACCGCCTCGCGTGGCACCGAGAGCACGTCGGCGCGACTGGAAAGGATGAGCGCGAACTCGGCGCGCAGGCCGGGCCGGAGGCGGCCGTCAGGATTGGGCACGCGAAAGTGCGCGGCCAAGGTGCCGGACGCGGCATCGGCCTCGGAGCCGAGGCGAACGAGTTCGCCGGTGAGCACCTCGCCGGGAAAGGCGGTCAGGCGAATGCGCGCCTTGGTTTCGCCCACGCGCAGACGACCGGCCACGGCCTCGGGCACACGCGCGACGGCGTGGACTTCGGAGAGGTCGGTGATTTCCAGCAGGGCGGCGTCGGGCTCGACCGGATCGCCGAGATGGACGTCGAGCGCGGTAACGACGCCGGACAACGGAGCGCGGAGGGCGATGACGGGCGGAGGATCGCCGGCCTGGCGGCTTTCGACGCGGACGATTTCGGAATCGGCCTTGACCGATTCGCCAAGCGTGGCGGCGAGGGCGACGACGCGTCCGGATATGCGGCTGCTCACGGCGGCGGTGGCACCGGGACGGCTTTCCAAGCGGCCAAGGGCGAAGGCCGTTTCCTCGAAGGGGCGAGGCTCGGCCGAGGCGAATTCCAGGCGCAGGTTGGCGACGGCGTTGGCGTCGAGAACGACGGTGTTTTGCTCACGTTTGGCGTCAGGCGCGGCGACAAGCGAAGTGGCGAGAAGGAGAAAGGGAAAAGAGAGTTTCATGTTGTTTTAGAGCGGAATGCAGCAGGCGGCGGACAGGCGGCGCACGGCGGCGCGGTGGTAGGCGAGACGGGCGGCGAGGTCGGAGCGTTCGATCTCGGCGAGGCGTTCGCGGGCGCGAAACACCGGGGCCGAATCAATCTCGCCCCGACCGTAGGCGGCCTCGGTGGCGGCGAGGTGGGCGCGGGCGGCGGGAAGCAGCTCGGCCGCGAGGGCTCGGGCGGCGACGTGGCGGGCGAGAACTTCGGTGGCGCTGGCGGCGACCTCGTTCACGGCTTCGCGCACGCGGGCCTCGCGTTCGAGGGCCACGCGGCGGCGGGCGGCTTGTTTCTCCGCGACCAGCGGAGCGGCGACGGAGCGAACCGGCAGCGGCATGCTGAAGCGCACGCCGAGCATGGCCTGTTGATCGCGTCCGCCGTTGTCGTCGCGGTCTTGATCGCCCTCGA
>JAIXVY010000341.1 GCA_027482505.1 Opitutaceae bacterium
AAGGTCCGCGTGCTCGTCTTCACCGATAATCCGGAAGCCGCGCTCAAGGCCGGCGCCGACCATGCCGGCCTTGCCGACATGATGGCCAAGGTTAACGAAGGTTGGCTCGACTTCGACGTCGCCATCGCGACCACCGAGGCCATGAAGCAGGTGCGCACCCTCGCCCGCGTCCTC
This sequence comes from Opitutaceae bacterium, assembly GCA_027482505.1. Classification (GTDB taxonomy): domain Bacteria; phylum Verrucomicrobiota; class Verrucomicrobiia; order Opitutales; family Opitutaceae; genus IMCC26134_A. Next base: position 175 of record JAIXVY010000341.1, read on the forward strand.
GGTCCCAAGGGCCTCATGCCCAACCCGAAGTCCGGCACCGTGACCGACGACATCGTGGCCGGCATCAAGGCCGTTAAGGCCGGTCGCGTGGAGTTCAAGATGGACAAGGCCGCCAACGTCGGCGTCGGCGTCGGCAAGCGCTCCTTCGCCGCCACCGCCATCGCCGAGAACGTCGCCGCCGTCATCGACGCGGTCGCCAAGGCCAAGCCCGCCTCTTTCAAGGGCGTTTACATAAAGTCCGTCACCCTCTCGTCCTCGATGAGCCCCGGCGTCCAGCTGGCCACCACCGAGTTCAACCAGGCCGCCTAACCCAACCCGGAGCACTACACCATGCGCGCCGAAAAGAAATATCTCATCTCCGAAGTCGAGGGTCACCTCAAGAAGTCGGAATACGTCATCCTCGCCAACTTCACGAAGGTCACCGTCGCCGACACCGCCGAGCTGCGTAAGCGCCTCGACGCCGAAAAGGCCGAGTTCCACGTCGTCAAGAACAGCTCCTTCCGCGTCGCGGCCAAGGCCCTGGGCCTGCCCGAGGTGGACAACGTCCTCTCCGGTCCCACCGCCATCATCGTTGGCGGCAAGAACCCCGCAGGCGTGGCCAAGGTCCTCAAGAAGTTCTTCGACGAAAAGCAGAAGCTCGAAGTCAAGGTCGGCATTCTCGAAAAGAAGGTTACGTCCGCCAAGGACCTCGCCGCCATCGCCGATCTGCCTCCCTTCGAGGCCCTTCGCGCCCAGTTCCTCGGCCTGCTCACCAGCAACGCCGCCGCCTTCGTTCGCGTCCTCGACGCGAAGGTCAAGAAGGAGCAACCCGCCGCCTAAACCCTTTCTCCGTCTGGCGGCCTAAACCGCCGGATGGGAATACCAATCCAACGCGACAGGCTAGGGGATACGTCCCTTAAACGCGCCGCATCCGCGACCGCTAGTTTGCCGCAGGAGATACATCACATGAGCAACATCACCAAAGACCAAGTTATCGAGTGGCTGTCCGCGCAGTCCGTTCTGGACCTCGCCGCCCTCGTCAAGGATCTCGAAGGCAAGTGGGGCGTTTCCGCCGCCGCCGCCGTCGCCGCCGCCCCCGCGGGTGGCGCTGCCGCCGCCGCCGCTCCCGCCGAGGAGAAGACCGAGTTCAACGTCATCCTCGCCGACGCCGGCGCCAACAAGATCGGCGTCATCAAGGAAGTGCGCGCCATCACCGGTCTCGGCCTCAAGGAGGCCAAGGACCTCGTCGAAGGCGCCCCCAAGCCCGTCAAGGAAGGCGCTTCCAAGGCCGAGGCCGAGGACATCAAGAAGAAGCTCGAGGCCGCTGGCGCCAAGGTCGAGCTCAAGTAACTCGCTTGGGTCTCCACGCGTTTTACATCGCTTCTTTTTCGAGACAGGCCGTGCTCAGGCGCGGCCTGTCTTTTGCCTTTTCTGTTTCCACGTTCTTTTTGGCTCCCGGCGCGTCCTTGGATGCGTCGTTTTCGTCTGATGGCAGCGCGAACTGATCACTTCAACCGCGCCGCCCCCGCCTATTTTTTCATCCATCCAACCGGAATTCTCCATGGCCGACCGCACCCACTCTGAGCGTCAAAACTTCGGTAAGCTTCGTGAAGTTGTCCCGCCGCCCAACCTGATCGAGATTCAGATCACCTCTTATCTCGACTTCCTGCAAAAGGGCGTGCCCGAGAAGCAGCGCAAGGCCCAGGGCCTCGAGGCCGTTTTCCGCGAAATTTTCCCGATCGAGTCCTACGACGGACGTCTCAATCTCGAATACGTCTCCTACACCCTAGGCGACGCCCGCGCCTCCGAGATCGAGTGCATCAAGGACGGCATCACCTACTCGGTCCCCCTTCATGTTAAGCTCCGCCTCCGCGAGGAGGAGTTCATCAAGGACGAGGAGATCTACATGGGCGAGATCCCCATGGTGACCGACCGCGGCTCCTTCATCATCAATGGCGCCGAGCGCGTAGTTGTTTCCCAACTACACCGCTCCCCCGGCCTCTGCTTCGAGAAGGACCGCCACACCTCCGGCAAGGAACTTTTCGCCTTCCGCATCATCCCCGACCGCGGCACCTGGCTCGAGGTCCAGTTCGACCAGAACGATCTCCTCTACGTCTATCTCGACCGCCGCCGCCGTCGCCGCAAGTTCCTCATCACGACCCTTTTCCGGTCGCTTGGCTATTCCGACAACGTAAAGATCCTGGAGCTCTTCTACGAGATCAAGGACGTCAAGATCTCCAAGCTCCTCGACCAGGAGAACGTCTCCACCCTCGTTTTCGTCGACGACGTGATCGACGCCCACAAGGGCGTGGTTCTCGCCCGCGCCCTCGAGCAGGTCACGAAGCAGACCATCCGCACCTTCGAGAAGCACGACATCACCTCCGTGAAGGTGCTCGACACCGCCGCCGACGACGGCGCGATCGTTCGCGCCCTCAAGAAAGACCCGACCATCAACGAGGAGGAGGCCCTCAAGGAAATCTACAAGCGTCTCCGCCCGGGCGAGCCCGCCACCATCGCCAACGCCAAGGCCCTCCTCAAGCGACTCTTCTTCGATCCCAAGCGTTACGACCTCGGCGCCGTCGGCCGCTACAAGATCAACCAGAAGCTGAACCTCGAGACTCCGATCGAGCAGCGCATCATCACCACCGAGGACATCATCGAGTCCTCCAAGTATCTCGTCCGCCTCAAGCGCGGCGAGGGCGTCGTCGACGATATCGATCACCTCGGCTCCCGCCGCGTCCGCACCGTCGGCGAGCTCCTCGCCAACGAGTGCCGCAAGGGTCTCGCCCGCACCGAGCGTCTCGTCCGCGAGCGCATGACCATGTATGACCAATCGGTCGACTCGATCACGCCCAACAAGCTGATCAACCCGAAGGCCTTGACGACGGTGGTTCGCGATTTCTTCGCACGCAGCCAGCTTTCGCAGTTCATGGACCAGATCAACCCGCTCGCCGAGGTCACGCACAAGCGCCGCCTCTCCGCGCTCGGGCCGGGTGGTCTTAACCGCGACCGCGCCGGCTTCGAGGTGCGCGACGTTCACCCGACGCACTACGGCCGCATCTGCCCCATCGAGACCCCCGAAGGTCCGAACATCGGTCTGATCAACTCCCTCTCCACCTACGCTCGCGTCAACGAGTATGGCTTCATCGAGGCTCCCTACCGCCTCGTGAAGGACGGCCGCGTGACCGACAAGATCGAGTATCTCACCGCCAATCAGGAAGAGGGTAAAGTCATCGCCCAGGCAAACTCCGAGCTCGACGAGAAGAACAACTTCGTCGGCAAGGTCACCGTTCGTAAGGACGGCGAGTTCTTGGAGGTTAAGGCCGAAGACGTCGACCTCATGGACGTGTCGCCCAAGCAGGTCGTGTCCATCGCGGCCGGCATGATCCCCTTCCTCGAGCACGACGACGCCAACCG
>JAIXVY010000255.1 GCA_027482505.1 Opitutaceae bacterium
CCAGCGCGAGGGTGTCGCCGATGGCGTCCGCGGAGCCTGCGCGCATGCCGTCCAGGCCGCTCTCGGCGCTGTTGATCAGCGCGTCTCGCGTCGCACGCATGAAGCGCACCCGCGCGCCCTGCGGAAGATCGCCCGCGAAGGTCACGGACTGCTCGGCGTCGTCGATGCCCACGAGGGTGCGGATGAGGCCGGGCCGGGATGGATCGTCCGGCAGGATCTGAAGCGGAAACAGCAGGCCGGCTCCGGGCAGGTCGGCCGCGCGTTCGCCCAGGTAGCGGCGGTAAAGCGAGAGCGCGGGCTCGTCGTCGAGGGTCCACACCACGGGACCGGCCGAGCGCGTGACCTCGCGCAAAGGGCCGAAGGGCGTCCAGCCTCCGCCGACCCCGAAATCGACGCGCAGGGAGGCGCCGTAAAGCCCGATCACCACCACCCTGCCGGGGCCGACATCCGCGCCCAGGCCGACCTCGGTGCGCTGAAAGCGGTTGCCGTCGCCGGCCAGACCGCCCGTGACGGTGACTTCCGGCGGCAAGGCGCGCCGCAGGCCCCCGGCGAGGCCGGAGCCGTTGACGAGCACGCCGTCGCTGAGCACCAGCACGTGCCGCAGCTCCGGCCCCGCCAGGCGCCGGCCCAGATCCTCGCCGAGCGCCGCGCTCTCGTCGGAGCGCGCGAGCCGGCCCGCCACGGCGCGCACCGTGGCGGCGCGAAAGCGCAGGCCCACCACGACCAGCGCCTCGTCGTGGATGGCGGCGTCGAGCACCGCGCCCGCGCTGCCGCAGCCGGCGACGACGGGAGCCGGCGCGCGGCGCAGCAACTCGGCCAGGGGACCGTCCTCGGCTCGGAGCGCGCCGGAGCCGCCGAAGTAGAGCACCAGATCAAGATCGGAGGGCAGGGCGTCGAGGGGCGGATTCCAGCCGGAAGCGGGCGTCCAGACAAAGCGGTGGGTATTCATGGGGCGGTGGCGCGGGGCGCGGGGTTGAGGCGCTCGACAATACGGGCGTGGAGGTCGCGCGGGCTGTAGGGCTTGGCGACGTATTCATCGACGCCGGCGTCGAGGCAGCGTTCTCGATCGCCGGGCATGGCGAGCGCGGTGACAGCGAAGATGGGCACGCGGGAAAGGACGGGATCGGGGAGGGCGCGGATTCGGCGCGTGGCCTCGAGGCCGTCCATCTCGGGCATTTGTATGTCCATCAGGATGAGCCGGGGACGAAGCTCGACCGTGCGCTCGATGGCGGAGCGCCCGTTCTCGGCGACGGCCACGCGGCAGCCTTTTTTCTCCAGGTAGTCGCGAAGCGGCAGCACGTTCAGCGGAGTGTCGTCCACCAGCAGGACGAGAGGCCCGGGCGACGCGGCCGGCGCGGCGCCGGGGGCGGGCGACGGCGCGCCCGCGGGAACGGCCGGCGCGGCCGGGAGCGCGGCGGAAGGCGCCACGGGAGCGGACTCGGCCCGGGCCGGGGAACCCGCGGCCACCGGCAGGATGAAACTGAAGGTGGAGCCGGCGCCCACGCGGCTAGCCACCTCCACGCGACCGCCGTGCAGCTGGGCGATCTGCGTGACCAGCGCCAGGCCGAGGCCGGTGCCGCCGTAGTCGCGCGAGAGGCGGGTATCGAGCTGGACGAAGGGCTGGAAAATGCGCGCCTGATCCTCCGCCGCGATGCCTATGCCCTCGTCCCAGACCTGCACGGCGACCGATCCGGGCGACGACACGACGCGCAACCCGAGCGAGCCGCCCTCGGGGGTGAATTTCACCGCGTTGCTCAGGAGATTGACGAGAAGGTGATGCAGCAGGCGCGGATCGGCCTGGATGGAGAGATTCGCGGGCGGCAGATCGGCCACCAGTTTTTGCCCGCGGCGTGCGGCCATGGGCTGGACGATCTGGAGCGCGCCCTCGCAGACGGAGCGCGCCGGGCAGGGCCCGATCTCCACCTCCATGCGGCCCGACTCGATCTTGGCGAGGTCGAGGATGTCGTTGATGAGATTGAGCAGATGGCGGCCGCTGGTGAGCACGAGCTCGAGGTAGCGGGCCTGCTTGTCGGTGAGCGGACCGTGCAGCCGCTCGACCAGTGATTCGGACAAGCCGAGGATGGAGTTGAGCGGCGTCCGCAGCTCGTGGCTCATCATCGCGAGAAAGGCGCTCTTGGCCTGGTTGGCCGCCTCGGCCTCGCGGGCGGCGATCTCGGCGAGCCGCCGGCTCTCCTCGAGCTGGCGCTGGTTGCGCAGCGTGTGCCGGGTGAAGTGCAGGAAGATCGCGAGCAGGAGGACGAAAACCAGGACCGCGATGGCGGTGAGGATGCCGATGGCCTTGGCCGCCGGCCCGAGCACGGCCTGCTCGTCGGACGAGATCATGAGCATGCCCGACCAGTTCTCGATCCGCACCGGAACGTAGGCGGAAATGAAGTCCAGCCGCTGCCCGCTCTGGTCGACGCGGTGCAGCAGGCGACCCTCGTAGCCCTCCCGCCCGTCGGCCTCGAGCCGGGCCTTCACGTCCGGCGTAAAGACGGGCAGGGACGAGGGGAACTCGCCGCCATGGCGGCCGAACACGGGACGGCCCCGCTCGTCGAGCAGGTGTATCCACAAGTTTGGATGGCTGAGACTGAAAACGGTCAGGCTCTCCTTCCAGAACCGCACCGGATCGAGCACGGCCGCGGCGTTGGCGCGTATGGCGCCGTCCGGACCCTGGACCACGCCGGTGATCACGACGCGGCCCGAGGCGTCCGAGGGATCGTTCTCGGGCAGGGCGAGCGGGCCGATGGGGGAAAAGGCGAAGTAGTTTTCGCCTCGCATCGTCATCGTGCGCCCCTGGCCGGAGGGGCCGACGACGACCAGCTCGCGCAGGATGTTTTGGTTCAGCGCCAGAAAGCGGCGCACCGGCACCAGGGTCTCGGGCGCGGCCTCGCTCTCGTTGAGCAGGCGCTCGTAGGGCAGGTGGGTGAGGGAAAAGACAAACTCCTCGCGGAAGCGCCAGAACATCTCGGCCGTCTCGCGCGAGGCGCCGAAGGCGAGCTGGCGGGCCTCGCCCACGGCGCGCTGCCGCTCGTTGTCGCGCAGCTGGTGGGTGAGAAACACCGCGCCGAGCGCGACCACGAGCATGGCCGCGCCGCCAAGCAACGCGGCCGGCAGATTGACGTGCCAGAGACTGGGACGCGACGACATGAAGGAGGCGCCGGCGCGCTCAGGGCGGGGTGATCTCCACCACCGTCCAGCCGAGTTCCTTCATGCGCGTGAAGTGGATGGTGTGCGGCTGCTGCATCAGCTCGACCTGCAACACGCCGTCGTCCTTCTCCAGAATCTCGGTCGCCATGGCGCGCACGGGGCGGATGGTGCTCTTGAGGATGTTGTATTCCTCGGGCTTGAAGGTGTCGAGTTTCACGGTCTCGAGGTATTTGTGGTCCTTGAGCGGAGGCATCTCGAGGTGCTGGATCGCGCGTTCGGTGGCGGCTACCAGCACGCCCTGGCGGGAAATGACGGCGAGGGCGCGGCTCTCGTCGTTGAGATAGCGGCTGGCGAGCGTGGCGATGGTCACGTCCAGTCCGGGCACGCCCTCCAGGCGCCCCTCGTGGTAAACCGGGGCGATGGCGCTCACCATCCAGCCACGACCGGCGGGATCGACGTAGGGCTCGTCGACCCACACGCCGCGGCGGGAAGGGTTGTGGGTCGCGTCGGCCAGATAATAGAAATTATACTCGGGGATATTCATGCGCGCGGGGTATTGCGCGATGGTGTCGAACCACGGGTAGATGCGGTTCATGCTATGCCGGTCGTTGTAGTAGGCCTGGCTCACTTCCGGAAACCGGCGGCAGATGGCGATCAACTCCGGATCCGCCGCCTCGGTGAAATAGGCCACGCGCCGCACCTGCTCGGTGATGGGCTCCACCGCGGAGATCCAGAGCGCGGCGCCGCCGTCGTCGACCGTCTTGTGGAAGGAGCCGTTGGCCGCGAAGGCATACTTGCCGGCGTCCACCTTCGCCACGAGCTCGTCCTGGCGGGCGTAGAGCCCGGCGACGAAGCCTGCGAGCCGCTCCACCTCGGCCCGGATGCGGGCGAAGTCGGCGTCAAGCTGGGCCGCCAGGCGCCGCGCGCCTTCGGGTCCGGCCGCGGGGGGCGCGCCCGAGGGACTCGGGGCGCAGCCGGTCGCGGGCCCGAGGGCGAGGCAGCAGAGACAAAGCGCGAGAAACGGACTCAGGATATGGCGGGACATGGCGGGGAGGCCGCCCCGGCGGGGGCGGGCGATGGAAACAGGACGTAGAAAGTCGCGCCCCGGCCGGGGCTGCCCTCGGCCCAGATGCGCCCCTGGATGGAACGGACAAGCCGGGCCACGAGCGCGAGCCCCAGGCCCACGCCGTCGTGCCCCTCGGCGGAGGACAGGCGGGAAAAATCCGCGAACAAGGCCTCGGCCTCGCCGGGCGAGAAACCCACGCCGTTGTCGCGCACGAAGAGCGCCGGTCCCTCCGGAGTGTCCTGGGCGCCGATCTCGACCAGGGGATCGGCGCTGCGCGCGGAATATTTGAGCGCGTTGGACACGAGATTGAAGAAGACGCGCTCGAGCATGAGCTCGGAAGCGCACACCGGAGGCAGCGGGTGGATGATCACACGCGGACGAGGCGAGGGGCGGAACGCGGTCAGACGGCCGCACAGCCGCTCGATGACGGAACGCGGATCCACCATGCCCTCGGGCCGGCGCCCGGCGTGCTCGTCGGAGGCGAGCGCGAGGGTGTCGCTGATCATCTCCTCCATCATGCCGGCGGCCGAGGCGGCGCGGCCCAGGCAGTCGCGCACCTCGGGACCGACGGGAAACATGCCGCCGAGCAAAAGGGAGACGTAGCCCTTCATGGCGGAGAGAGGGGAGCGCAGATCGTGGGCCACGAAGAGCGCGTAGGACATGAGGAGCTGGTTTGCTTCCTCGAGCCGGGTGGTGCGCTCGCGCACGAGCGCGTCGAGCCGGCGGTTCATCGACTCGACCTGCTCGCGGGCGCGCACCTCGGCGGTGATGTCATCGAAGGAAAGAAGGGCGAGCGGCGCGGGACGCTCGTCGAGCCGGGCCGCGGAAACGTGGAACACGCGATCGCCGTCGGCTCCGGGCAGGCGCAGCTCGCAGGGGCCGGCGACCGCGTTCGCGGCCGGATCCGGATCGGCCACGCGCAGCAGCTCGTCGAGACGCGCGCAGGCGGCGTCGGACCAGCCGGCCGCCAGCTTCTTGCCCGTCTCCAGCGGGGCGGAGAACGCGGAAAACAGGGCCGCGGCGCGGCGGTTGGCCGAAACCACCGCCCCGCCGGCGTCCGCCACGACGATGGCCGAGGGGGCGAGTTCGAAGAGCCGCTCGAATCGGGTCCGCTGGTCGGCGATCGCGCGGTAGCGGTTGAGCCGGGTGATGGTGCGGATGCGCACCCGCAGCTCCTCGACCGGAAAGGGCTTGGAGATGAAGTCGTCCGCGCCGGCCGCGATGCCGGCCAGCCGCGACTCGCGATCGTGGAGCGCGGTCACCATCATGATGGGCACGCTCGTGACCGCGGGCGTCTCGCGGATTTTCCGGCATACGGCGTAGCCGTCCATGCCGGGCATCATCACGTCCAGCAGGATGAGATCGGGCGCGAGGCTCACCGCGGCGGCGCAGGCCGCTTCCCCGTCGCTGACGGCGTGGAGTTCGTAGCCCTCGGGAGCCAAGATGGCCTCCAGGGTGGCGAGATTGGTCTCGTGGTCGTCGACCAGCAGAATGCGAGCGCTCATGTCGAAAGGGGCAGAAGGATTTGGCAAACCAGGCCGGGCCGGGCGGCGTCGGCGGAAAAACGCAGCTCGCCGCCGAGCGACGCGAGCAGAAGCCGGCAAGTGGCAAGACCAAGGCCGGTCCCGGGCACTTCTCCGGTGAATTGTTTCTCGATTTGCCAGTAGGGCCGTCCGAGACGCGCGATCAGCTCCGGCGGCAAAGCCGGCCCGGGCGCGAACAATCGCAGCGCCGCGTGGCGCCCCCGCCGCTCGAAATGCGCGTCGATCCCGCCGTGGGCCACGTCGGCGAACTTCAGGTAGTTCACGGCCAGCTCGCACAGCACCATGCGGGCGGGTTCGATCATGGCGGGAGGCAGGAGGAGATCCTCCGCGCCGGAAAGGCGCGTCTGCCAAGGCTTGACCCCGGCCTCCGCGGCGGCGTCTCGCCAGAGCGCGTCGAAGGACTGCGGGGCGGAACCCGCGCCCTCCGCGCCTTCGCAAAAGATTTTATGGTAGCGGAGGATAGACAGAAGCGTCCCCTCCAGACGGCTCGCGCATTCGCGCGCCCCGAGCGCCAGCTCCCTCGCCTCTTCGTTCGCGAGGTTTTCCGGGACGTCGAGCAGCGCGTCGAGCAGACCTCCGACCCCGTTCAAAGGGGTGCGGAGCTTATGGGATATCAAGTGATGAAAACTCCAGGTCTCCATCTGGCGGCGCGCGTGCTCGGAGCGATCGACCAGCATGAGCATCAGATCGGCCGACGGCGTGGCTTCGTCCTTGTGCACGCGCACCTCATACCAGCAGGCGGCGGAGAGGCTGGTTTCGGGCCGATGCAGGGAAAACCCCTGCGGCGGCCGACCCTCGCGCAAACGGGCGAAGGCGTCCGGGGGATCGGTCCGGTGTTCGCGTTCCAGCATCGCGAGGGCGTCCGGCGCGGGCTCGCTTTCGGAGGGGGCGAGCGGCAGGGAAAACAACTCGCGCGCGCGAAGATTGGCCTCGATCAAACGGCCCTGGCAGCCGATCCGCACCAAGGGCTCGCGGGCATGCTCGAAAAGCCAGCGCAGGCGATCGCGCTCCTGCCGCAGGGAACGGTAGCGGTTGAGCCGCATGATCACGTTTACCTTGGCCTTAAGCTCCCGGGCGCGGATCGGTTTCACCAGATAATCCTCGGCCCCGGCCTCCAAGGCGTCGGGACGCGCGGTATCCGCGTCGGCCGCGGAAAGGATGATGATGGGGATCTCGCGGGTGGCCGGATCGCCGCGGAGCCGGAAGCATACTTCCAGCCCGCTCATGCCGGGCATCATGATATCCAGCAGGATAAGGTCGGGCGGCTCCTCGCCTACCGAGGCCAGGCAAGCAGACCCGCTGTCGGCTTCCCGCACTTCGCAAAGCTCGTCGGTTGCCAGGATGTCCCGCACACGCAAGCGCACGGCTTCATCGTCGTCGACCACCAGAATTTTTCCCCTGCGATCCATGCGGGCTAGATCGACCGAGGTTGAGTTGGACAACCCGGCCGGGCAAAAAGGGAGGAATAGCTTCGGGCAAGGTCCATGCGTTTATATCAGCAAACGACATCGGGCTTCGGTAGTAAAACTTAAGGCCTGCCACCGAGGCTTGGTAGTGTTGCGTAACTAAAAAGCCCATGGAGAAGCGCTTGCGCCAGCCTACGAAACGGCGAGCCCAATCACAATAAACGCTAATCAGTAACGATAAAGACCCTTGGCCGGCCTTGTCTCGCCCCCGCTGATGCCACCAGTCCAGCCAGACTCCGGACGAAGCAGAACCAACTATCCCGGAGATTATTAGCTATGCACCAAGGTGCCCACCGCTTCGCCGCGGATCGCGCGGGTGATGACATCGGGCGCGTGCAGATCGAACACCAGGATGGGCATGTTATTGTCCAGACACAGCGAGAAGGCCGTGCTGTCCATGACGTTGAGGCGCTGCTTGAGGGCCTCGATGAAGGTGAGGCTGTCGTAGCGAACGGCGTCGGCGTGCTTCTTGGGGTCCTTGTTGTAGATGCCGTCCACCTTGGTCGCCTTCATGATGATGTCGGCGCGGATCTCGGAGGCGCGCAGGGCGGCGGTGGTGTCGGTGGAGAAATAGGGGTTGCCGGTGCCGGCGGCGAAAATAACGACGCGGCCCTTTTCGAGATGGCGAATGGCGCGGCGCAGGATGAAGGGCTCAGCCACCTGATTCATCGGAATGGCGGACTGCACGCGGCAGCTGACGCCCATTTTCTCGAGGCAATCCATGATCGCCAGAGAGTTGATCACGGTGGCGAGCATGCCCATGTAGTCGCCGGTGGTGCGATCGACGCCGCGCTGCGAACCGGAGAGGCCGCGGAAGATGTTGCCGCCGCCGATCACGACGCAGACCTCGATGCCGAGATCGTGGACAACCTTCACCTGGCGGCAAATGTCCTCGAGAATCTGGGGATCGATGGGATCCTGGCCTTTGCCGCGAAGCACTTCGCCGCTGAGCTTCAGGACGATGCGCTTGTATTTGACGGTGGAAGGCGTGGCCGGGCGGTCGCTCATGCCCCTATAGAAAGCGGGGCGCGCGCGGACGGGTCAAGCGCTCCGAACCCCCTGCCCCTGCGGAACCGTCATATCCCGGGGTCTGCACGATTAGGGCGTGCCTGGGAAAGCCAGCGAGGCAGCGTGAGCGGGGCTCAGGCGGCCGTTGAGCGCGAGGTGCAGGGCGCGCCGCGCCCTGCACCCTCGCTCCCGCCTGGCCTGCGCCCCGCTGCGCTCCCGGCGCTGCCTCGCTGGCTTTCCCAGACACGCCCTAATCCTCCTATTGGTAGATACTGATAGATTATGAAAGATTCTGGTAGCCGCCAAAATCTTTGCTAGGGTGGCGATTCACTCGCTAGTTACTGTTTCATTTTATGCATTCCCCC
>JAIXVY010000354.1 GCA_027482505.1 Opitutaceae bacterium
ACCGGTGGTGGCGGAGGTGGCGGTGAGGGCGGCGGCGAACTCGCGGGTGTAGCCCTTTTCCTCCATCTGGGGGATCATGAAGCCGCCGATCGACGAGACGGCGGCGGCGGCGGAGCCGGAGACCGCACCGAAGAGCATGCAGCTAAGGGTGTTCACATAGGCCAGGCCGCCGGGGAAACGGCCGACGAGAGAGAAGGCGAACTCCATGAGCCGTCGGGCCATGCCTCCTTCGCCCATGAGCACGCCGGAAAAGACGAAGAAGGGAATGGCGAGGAGGGGGAAGCTGGCGATGCCGGTGGAGATGCGCTGGGCGACGATGTAGCCGGTCGGGACGTCGCCGAGGGCCGCGATGGTGCCGACAGTGGCGAGGCCGATGCAGACGGCGATGGGCACGTTCAGCAGCATGAGCCCGCAGAAGAGCGTGAGCAGGACGAGGATTTCGGGGGACATGGGCGGGGCTTGGTGGCGTTGGGGCGGCGCTGGTGGGGTCCTTGGGGGCGGCTCCAGTGTTTCAGGCGTCTTTTTCGACGGGGGCTGCGGCAACCTGGTCTGGCCGGAGCATGTGCTCGACGGCGAAGGCGCAGATGAAGACGCCGCTGATGGGCACGGCCGAGTAGAGATAGCCGACGCGCCACTGGAGCACGGCGGTGATCTGGTTTGCGGCCAGCGTCTGGGAAACAAGTTTCCAGCCTCCGTGGCAAAGGGCGAAGGCGGCGAAGAAGAGCACGGCCAGCTCGGCCACGTAGAAGGCGGCGCGGCGGGCGGAGGGATCGAGTTTGCCGACGAAGTAATCGACGCCGAGGTGGCCGTTGGAGCGGTAGGCGAGGGCGGCGCCGAGCAGGGAGATCCAGACGAGCAGATAGATTGCCAGCTCCTCGGTCCAGGAGCTGGGACGGATGCCGGGGACGTAGCGGGAGATCACGCCCCAGAGCACGCAGAGGACGAGGGAGGCGAAGAGACCTATGACAAAAATTTCCAGGCTGCGAACGAGCTTGGCCCAGACGATGGCGAGCAGGGACATGACGGGGTGTTTGGAAATTCGGGAGCGACGAGGGGCGATGCGGGCGGGTCGCGGCGTCTGGTGGAAGTGTGCGGGGAGTGGCCTGGCGAGGCGTTATCTGGTCGCGCGGATGCGCGCGGCGAGTTCGCCGAGCGGGGTGCCGTCGTATTCGCGGAGCATGGGGGCGGTGGCGGCGGCGAAGACGGCCTGGTCGGGGCGGTAGACGGTGACGCCGGCCTTCTCCACGGCGGCCAGGGCTTCGGCGGTTTTTTCAGCCCAGAGCTTGCGTTGGAAGACGACGGAATCGGCGGCGGCCTGGTCGAGCCAGGCGCGGGTCTGCGGCGAGAGGGAATCCCAGATCTTCTGGCTGAAAATGACGAGGTCGGGCACGCGCGTGTGCTCGTCTAGCGAGTAGTGGCGGGCGACCTCGTAGTGGCGGCTGGAGAGGAAGCTGGGCGGGTTGTTCTCGGCGCCGTCGACCATTTGCTGCTGCAGGGCGGTGTAGAGCTCGCCCCAAGGTATGGGGGTGGGGCCGCCGCCCAGGGTGAGGACGAGATCGCGGGCCATCTTGCTGGCCTGGACGCGGATCTTGAGCTCCTTCAAATCGCCGGGAACGAGGACGGGTTTGTCGACGGTGTAGAAGCTGCGGGCCCCGGCGTCGTAGTAGCAGAGGCCGTGGATGCCCTTGGTGGCGCCGGCGGCGAGGAGTTGGCGGCCGATCTCTCCGTCGGCCACGTTCCAGAAGTGGGCGTCGTCGCGGAAGAGGTAGGGGAAACTGAATACCGCCATCTCGGGGACGAAGCCCTCCATCGCGGCGGCGGAGGACTTCACCATGGCCAGCGCGCCGCGCTGGAGTTGCTCGATGCATTCGGGTTCGGAGCCGAGCTGGCCGTTGGGGAAAACCTGCACCTGAACGGCGCCGCCCGAGATGGCGTCGACGCGCTCGGCGAAGTGCATGATCGCGGCGTGGACCGGGTGCGTCTGGTCCAGGCTGTGGGCGAACTTGAGCACGACTCGGCCGGAGGAGCCGTCGCCGGAGGCGGCGGCTTTGTCGCGACGGATGACGCCGACGAACAGCGTCGCGGCCAGGAGACCGCCGACGACCAGGCCCAGCGCGAGAAAAGATGCGGATTTACGGTCCATGATACTGGAATGGGGCTGCGACAAGCCGAGCCAGGCCCGGATGAACGAAACGGGCCCTTGCCGGCTGCGAAGCGTTTCAGGGCGCGGCGGGGACGGCGGGCGCGGGCGCGGCGACCGAGTTGCGGCCTCGCTTGAGGACGGCGGGCTCGAGGCGGACGTTGCGCAGCGAAATGGCGCCGGCGTGATGGACGACCTCGGTCTCGGTGAGGCCCTTGATCACGGAGTCGTTGACGCGAATATCATCGATGATGGCGCCGTCGAAGCCGCGGATGTAGAAGAGGCGAGGGGCGGCGCTGGCCTCGATGCGGTCCAGCTGCACGTTGCGCACGGTGGGCATGAACCGGCCTTTGGCGCCCTCTTCGTAGAGCAGGTCGATGGTGACGACGGCCTCGACGACCTTGCCTATCTTCACGTCGCGCATGAACACGTTTTCGAGGATGCCGCCGCGCACGGCGTTGTTCTTGAAGCGGAGGGCGCGGTCGAGCTCGGGGCTGTCCATGGTGCAGTTTTCGACGAAGACGTTGCGGATGTGGCCGGAGCACTCTGAGCCGAGCACCACGCCGCCGTGGCCGTCCTTCATGGTGCAGTTGCGCACGATGATGTTGGAGGATGGGATCGGCACGCGGCGGCCGTCGCCGTTGCGGCCGGACTTGATGGCGATGCAGTCGTCGCCGGTGTCGAACAGGCAGTCCTCGATCAGCACGTCCTGGGAGGATTCGGGGTCGCAGCCGTCGTTGTTGCCGCCATGCGAGGTGATGGTGAGGCCGCGGACGGTGACGTTTTGGGAGAAGGTCGGGTGAATGACCCACATCGGCGAGCGGAGGAGGGTGACGCCCTCGATGAGCACGTTCTTGCAGCGGTAAGGCTGGACGAAGTTGGGGCGGAGGAAGTGGCCGTCGCCAAAGATGCGCTGGGAGACGGGCGTGTCGGTCTCGGCGAGGGCGACGAGGCGGTCGCGGGCGGCGCGCTGCTTTTGGTTAATACCCTGGCCCTTCTTGTTCCAGCTCCACCAGTCGTCGGTGGTCGAGCCGCCGTCGAGC
>JAIXVY010000087.1 GCA_027482505.1 Opitutaceae bacterium
ATGGACACGAAAAAGCCGCAAGCGCTTTATTCGCTGCGGCTTAAATGGTGGACCTTACTGGACTCGAACCAGTGACCTTTTCCATGTCAAGGAAACGCTCTAACCAACTGAGCTAAAGGTCCCAAAATTTGGGGAGGCGGAGTAAGGAGGCTCGCGACCGACCTCCGCAAGACAAAATCTCGCGAAAAACTTCGGGCGCGTTTCGCCGCTCTGTTCCGCGCCTCCAACATAGGCTGCCGAGCCAGATGCCGCTTGCGCCTCCCCGCGCCCGTCGCTCACTCGCTCGCCAACGCTGTTATACGTCCCACCGGCTTGCCCGCCCTCCCCCATCGCCCAACGCCCTCCTCCCATGCTTCAAACCCTCCGCATTCGAAACCTCGCCCTGCTCGAGGAGGTAGCCCTTGAGTTCGAATCCGGCTTCACCGTCGTCACGGGCGAGACCGGAGCCGGAAAAAGCATTCTGCTCGGCGCGCTCGGTTTGCTCGCCGGCGAACGCGCCGACAAAACCATCATCCGCCAGGGCGCCGCGGCCTGCGAGGTCGAGGCGGCGCTTTATTTTTCCAACCCCAAGCGCATCGACGCCCTGCTCGCCGAGCTCGACCTTCCCGCCTGCGAGGACGGCCTGCTGGTGCTGAAGCGCAGCCTCCCGCGCGAGAAAGCCCCGCGCGTGAGCGTAAACGGCGGACTCGCCACCCTCTCCGCCCTCCAACGTCTGGGCGAAGCCTGGATCGATTTTCACGGCCCGAGCGAGCCGCGCCGCCTGCTCAAAGAAGCCTGCCAGCTCGAACTGCTCGATCTCTTCGCTCGCGACGAGGCGGAGCTTGCCGCCTACCAGGCCGCCTATGGCGACTGGCGAGCGCTCCTGGCCGAACGCGATCGTCTGGCGCGAGAAACCCGTCTCGCTCCCGACCAGCTCGCGTTTGTCGAGTCCCAGCTGGCCAAACTCGATACCCTCGACCTTACGGAAGAAGCCATCGCCACCCTGGAGCGGGATCACTCCCGGCTTAGCCGCGCCCAGGAGCTAACCCAACTCTGCGGAGCCCTGGAAAACGGCCTCGCCGGAGACGATGGCGTCACATCCCGTCTCGGAGGGCTCTTGCGCGAGGTCCACCAGCTCGAACAGCTGGATCCCGCCAGCCGGCCGCTCGCCGAGCGGCTTCACTCCGCCAGCATCGAGCTGAACGATCTCGCCGAGGAATTGCGCGCGCTGGGCGCCCAGTTTCAATTCGACCCCGAGCAAGCCGAGCAGCTTGAGCAAACCATGTCCGCCTGGCTCGACGCCAGGCGCCGGCACGGCCCCGACCTCGCCGCCGTCGCCGCGGCCCGCGAAGAACTGCGCCGCCGCCTCGAGGTTCAGGGCGACATCGAAGGCGCCCTCGCCCGCCTGGACGAAAAAATCGCGTCCGCGCTTCGCGCCACCCTGGCCGCCGCGCGCCAGCTTCGCGCCGCCCGCGAAAAAGCCGCCAAGGAACTGGCCAAGGTGGGCGCGAAGAGCATCGCGCGCCTCGGCTTCAAGAAAGCCGAGTTCCAGGTGCGCGTGGCGCCCCTGCCCGAGCCCGGACCGCAGGGCGACTGCGGCGTGGAATTCCTGTTCTCCCCCAACGTGGGCGAGGCTCCGCTCCCTCTCGCCCGCATCGCCTCCAGCGGCGAACTCGCGCGCGTCATGCTCGCGTTGAAAACCGTCCTCGCCGACCTGGACGGCGTGCCGGTGCTGGTGTTCGACGAGGTCGACGCCAACGTCGGCGGCGAGATCGGCCGCGTGGTCGGCGAGCAAATGGCCGAGATCGCCCGCGGCCACCAGGTGCTCTGCGTCACCCACCTGCCCCAGGTCGCCGGCCTCGGCGACAGCCACCTGTTGGTCGAGAAGGACCAGTCCGGCGACCGCGCCGTCGTCACCATAAAACCGATACACACCCGCAAGGCCGACCGCGTGGGCGAACTCGCCCGCATGCTCGGCGATCGCAACGCCCAGAGCGCGCGCCGCCACGCCGAGGAGCTGATAAAGGCCTGAGCCGCCGGGCGGCGGGCTCCTCAGACCGCCGCCGCGCCCGCGCTCTTCGCCGCGTCGCGCACGACCGAGATAAACTCGCGCACCTCGACCGGCTTGACCAGGTAGCGAAACACCGCGGCCTCGTTCACCGCGCGCAAAAGCATCTCCGGCTTCATGTAGCCGGTCACCAGGACGCGCGCGGACTCGGGATGCTCCTCGCGCACGCGGACCAGGAAACTCAACCCGTTGCCGCCGGGCATGAGATGGTCGGCCACCACCACGCGGAAAGATTTTTTGTGCAGCGCGAATTCCGCCTCCTTCACCGTCGTGGCCGTCGTCACCTCGAAATAGTCGGACAGGATCGCCCGATACATCTCCAGAAGCGGAGCTTCGTCGTCCACGATTAGCACCGCATCCTTTTGCGTGACCTCTGCACCGGCTGGGTTGACCTGCGACATAAGCATCAGCCTCCGAAAAATGGCCCCAACCTAGCAACCCGTTTCAGCTTGGGTATTTCGCCTTATTTTTGCAGCCTTGCGGCGCATCATCGACGCCCAAGTCTTTCCACAAAAGGTTCCATGGACGTCTCCACCCTCCAAGCCGCGCTACGCACCGGAAAAGACCTCGCATCAGGTCCGGAGCTCCAAGATGCATCCCTTTGGCTGGAGCCAAACGCATCGGGCAACACGTCCCTGCACCTCGCCGCGCGTCACGGCCGCCTTTCGCTGGTTCCGCTGGAGCTTTTTACCCCGGAGGCATTCTCCTGCAAAAACCAGGCGGGCTACACGCCGCTCCACCACGCCTTCGAGGCGGAGCGTCCGCCCTCCGGGCTTCCGCCGCGGCTCCTGATGCATGATTTGCTGGCCCAGACCAGCAACGCCGGGTTCTCGGTCTACCACATAGCCGCCGCCCAGGGCCGTCTTGGGCTGCTCTCCCACTCCATTCTTACTCCGGAGCTCCTCGGCATCCGAACGCACCTTGGCAACACGCTCGTGCACGAAGCCGCCGAGACCGGCCAGATCGACGCGCTGCCCCCGGTTTTCCTGAACGCCGCCGCCTTCGGCGTGGCCAATCACACCGGCGAGACCCCCATCCACACCGCCGCCCTCAACGGCCACCTCGCCCAGGTTCCGCGCGCCTTGCTCACGCGGGACGCCCTGCTGGTCCGCACCACCGCGGGCGACACGGTTCTACACGCCGCCGCCCTTGCCGGGCATCTCAATGAAGTTCCGGCCGAACATCTCGTCGCCGCGACCCTCACGCTGGCCAGCAAGAGCGGCTACACCGTCATTCACGCCGCCGCCGAGACCGGACAGCTATCGGCCATACCGCGCACAGTTCTTAACCGCGACCTGCTACTCGCCCGCAACGACCACGGCGACACCCCGCTGCACGCCGCCGCGGCGGAAGGCCACCTGGACCAAATCCCCGTGTCGCTTCTCACCAGCGAAGCCCTGGCGCTGCGAAACTACGCGGGCGCGAGCTCTCTGGAAATCGCCAAACGCCAGGGGCACCTCGCGCAAATACCGGCCCACTTGCAACCGCGCCCCCCGGGGCTCCTGGGCCGTCTGGGCGTCGCGCTCGGCTTGCGCCAGCCCTAGCGCGAACACATCGCGGCCTTGCGGGCGCGGGCGGCTGATGCTGGCCCTTGGACCAAATACGGCGAAAAGCCAGGCCCGGTGAACATCGGCGAGCAGGCCCGCAAATCCTGCCCAAAGCCCCGCGCGCCCCGCTTTGGGCTTCCCTCCCCTCGTCCGGGACGTTTCGCTCGCGACTTTCGCGTCTCTTGCGACGCATTCAACGCCAACCGCTTCCTCACCACATGAGCAACACCACCATCACCAGCATCACCGCGCGCGAGATCATCGACTCCCGCGGCAATCCCACCGTCGAGGTCGACGTCCGCCTCGCCGACGGCACCCTCGGCCGCGCCGCCGTCCCCTCCGGCGCCTCCACCGGCGAGCACGAGGCCCACGAGCTCCGCGACGCGGACGTTTCGGCCAAGTCCCTCCCCAAGGGCGTGAACGGCAAGACGCGCTTCCTCGGCAAGGGCGTGCTCGCCGCGGTCGGCAACGTGAAGCAGGTCATCGCCCCCGTCCTCGTCGGCGCCGACGCGTGCGACCAGGTCGGCATCGACCACCTGATGCTCAAGCTAGACGGCACCAAGACCAAGTCGAAGCTCGGCGCCAACGCCATCCTCGGCGTCTCCCTCGCCACCGCCCACGCCGCCGCCAACAGCCTCGGCCAGCCCCTCTACAAATACATCGGCGGCCCCAACGCGAAGGTCCTGCCCGTGCCCATGATGAACATCATGAAC
>JAIXVY010000272.1 GCA_027482505.1 Opitutaceae bacterium
GGTCGCCAGCGTGAGCGTGTCGGCCGCGCGGGCGGCCGGCGCGATCATCGCCGCCAAAAGAGCACCAACTAGCAGCCGCATGGGGTTCGACATTTTCAGCCCTTGGTGAGCGCCCGCTCGCGCTCCACCAGCGCCGGATGCGAGTAGTAAACCGCGCTGAAGAGCGGGTGCGGCGTGAGGTTGACGAGGCTCTTTTGCGCGAGTTTGCGCAGCGCCGCCACCAGCGGCTCCGGCCCGCCCATCGCCTCACGCGCGAAGGCATCGGCCTCGAACTCGTGTTTGCGCGACACCCGGTTGCCCAGCGGAGTGAACCAGAAAAACACCAGTCCGCTGGTCAGGCCGAAGAGCAGAAACGCCGGCGCCAGCTCTCCCGCCGGGAAGCCGAAACCCGGGTTGAACCAGGCGCTTTCCGCCAGCCAGGCCACGGCGAAGAACCCCGCGAACTGGAGCGCGGCGGAGGTCGCCAGCATCTTGGGCACGTGCCCGCGTCGATAGTGGCCGACCTCGTGGGCCAGCACGGCCTCGGTCTCCTCCTCGGTGAGCTGGTTAAGCAGCGTATCCAAAAGGACGATACGCCGGAAACGCCCGAAGCCGGTGAAAAAGGCGTTGGCGTGCCCCGAGCGCTTGCTGCCGTCCATCACCTCGATGGTGGAGGCGCGGAACCCCGTGCGATCGGCCAGGGCGAAGAGCCGCCCGCGAAGCGGCCCGTCGGGCAGCGGGGTCAGCTTGTTGAAAAGCGGCAAAATGAGCCGGGGATAGAGCACGAGCAGCAAAAGCTGGAAGCCGAAGAGCAGGCCGAAACCCCACAGCCACCACCCGGAACCGGCCCACCCCACCAGCGCCAGCAGCCCCCAAAGCAGGGGGAAGCCGATCGCGATCAGCAAGGCCGCGCCCTTGATCCGATCCGCCACCCATAGGCCGGGCGTCATCTTGTTGAAGCCGAAACGCGCCTCGAGGCGGAAGGTCTCCCACCACTCGAAAGGCAGGCTCGGCAGGCCGGCCAGCAGGGCGACGGCGAGAATGAAAAGCGCGTCGTCCCACTTCGCCGCCGGGGCCCACGCCCCCATGTGCGCGAACATCCAAGGGAGCACCCCGCTCGCGAGGAGCAGGGCCAGGACGCCGGCGTCAAAAACCAGCGCGAGGGCGCCGAAACGGTTTTTCGCCAAAGTATACGCCACGCTGCGCCGGTAGGTTTCCGCGTCGACCATCGCCGCCACCGCCGCGGGGGCGCGGTCGGCGTGACGAAGCACCTCGCGCCGGTTGAGCGCCGACAGCCCGATTTGGGCGGCAAGTCGCGCCGCGATCAGTCCCCACGCGATCCACATGACCGTTTCCGTCGCCATAGATTGTATGGGGCGCACTTCAGCCCGCGAGGTCGGCCCGGAGCGAGCCCTAAGCGAACCCGCCGGTTTTTTTCCGTTTTCGCGCCGCAGTCCGGGAAATCGCCCCGCGCTTTCTTTTCAACCTCGCCACGTTGCTGCAACCCGCACGGAATTCCGGCGTCTTACGTCCCGATGCTCCGCTCTTCCCGCCCCCGTCGCTTTCCCCGTATCGCCCTTGTCCTAGGTCTTGCCACCACCCCGCTGGCGTCGCGTCTGCCCGCCCAGGACACGGCCGCACCCGCCGAGCAAAGCGCACCCGGGCTCTCCCAAACCATCGCCGCCGTCGCCCCGGCCGAAATGGTCGGCCCCCTCATTCTCCGCGACACCCCGCTGGACCAGATTCTTGAGCTCATCGAGCGCTACACCGGCCGCGTCATCCTGCGGCCCGCCAGCCTGCCCCCCGGCACCTACACGCTGACGCTCGACAAGCCTCTGCCCAAGGCAGACGCCCTCCGCGCGCTGGAAACCGTGCTCAACTTGAACGGCGTGGGCCTCAGCCCCCTCGGCGACCGCTTCCTCAAGGTTTCCCCGCTCAACCTTATCCGCGCCGAGGCGCCCGAGTTTATCTCCGGCTCCACCATCTCGATCCCCCCCAGCGGACGCGTGGCAGCCAAGCTCTTCACCCTCGAGTTCCTCCGCGTGGCCGAGTTCGTGCCGCAGATCTCCCAGATCCTGAGCCCCGCGCTTGGCGCCGCTCCCATTGTTTTCGAAAAAAACAACGCCGTCCTCATCACCGACTCCATCTCCACGCTCCAGCGCGTGGAGAAGCTGGTCTCCACCCTCGACCAGCCCACCGCCGCCGGCCTCGGGGTGAAGACCTACACCATCGCCAACGCCAAGGCATCGGATCTCGTCAACAAGCTCCGCACCCTGCTCTCCGGCCCCCTCGCCGCCCAGATCGGCACCGCCACCACCTACCAGCCCGACGACCGCACCAACCAGGTCATCCTCATCGCCGACAAGCGCGAGCACGTCTTCTTCGACCAGCTCATCGCCAAGCTCGACGCCGAGGCCTCGCCCAACACCCGCAGCGAGGTCATCTTCCTTAAGCACGCGAACGCCACCGACGTCTCCACCCTTCTCAGCCAGCTCATTACCGGCCAGACCACCGCCTCGAGCCGGGACAGCAGCGGAGGCGGCTCGGGACGCCGCCTCTCCCGCGACAACAACGCCGGCGCCCAGGGCGGCGCGACTCCCGCCCCCACCCCCGCCGCCCCCGCGGCCGTCGCCGCGGTCAACGCCGCCGCCGCCTCGGAGGAGTTCTCCAGCTACCTCACCATAGTCGCCGACGAGCGCTCCAACGCCATCGTCGTCGCCGGCACGCCCAACGACATCAAGCTCGTCGCCTCCCTCGTCGACCGCATCGACGTGCTGCTGGCCCAGGTCCGCCTCGAGGTCGTCATCGCCGAGGTCGTCCTCAGCGACGACGCCAGCTCGGGCGTCAGCCAGCTCGGCCTACGGGTGGAGGACAACAAACTCACCGGCTTCACCGCTTCCGGCCCCGGCGCCTCCATCGGCGGCATCTCCGGCGGCAACAGCACCATCGGCGGCTTCGCCAGCAGCACCGGCTACGGCCAGAACCTCACCGCCGCGATCGGCCTCACCTCCACGCCGCGCAAGAACAACTCCACCGTCCTCCAGACGCCCGCTATCACCACCACGCACAACAAGGAGGCCGAGATCTTCGTCGGCGAGACGCGTCCCATCATCTCCGGCACCACCACCTCCACCTCCCTGGGCACCAACCCGGGCGCCACCTCCTCCAGCATCACCCAGCAGGAGATCGGCGTGCGCCTCACCGTCCTTCCTCTCATCGGCTCCGACAAAAGCGTGCAGCTCGAGATCAAGACCCAGGTCGACGACGTCATCGGCACCGTCACCATCGACGGCAACGAACAGCCCCGCATCGGCAAACGCACCACCGAGTCCTACGTCAGCGCCCGCAACGGCGACATCATCGTCCTCGGCGGCCTGCAGCGCGCCTCCCAGTCCAAGAGCACCAGCCGCCTCGGCCCCATCCCGTTCATCGGCGATCTTTTTGGCAACCGCACCCGCTCCAAGGGCCGCACCGAACTCATCTTCTTCCTGCGTCCGACGGTGCTCACC
The DNA here is from genome assembly GCA_027482505.1 of Opitutaceae bacterium. Lineage (GTDB taxonomy): Bacteria > Verrucomicrobiota > Verrucomicrobiia > Opitutales > Opitutaceae > IMCC26134_A. The sequence goes on from JAIXVY010000272.1 coordinate 3,489, forward strand.
AACACCGCCCTCGACAACGTCGAGGCCCTCAAGCGCATCGATTCCACCCCGCAGGCCAAGGAGGTCCGCGCCGTTCTCGACCAGCGTCCCGCCGCCGTCTCCGCATCCGATGCCGCGGCCCCCGCCGAGGCTCCCTCCGCCCCCGCCACCAAGTAAACGCGCGTCCCGCCCCGCCCGATGCCCTTCGCCGTCGACGCCGCCACCTTCCCCGCCCTCTCGCCGGAGGCCCTGCAAGCCGTGCAGGAGGCCCCGCGCGCCGAGCGCCTCATCACCCTGGCCGGCCACCTGGGCGTCACGCCCGACGCCGCCCTCGCCCTCCTCGCCCAGACCGCCCGGCTGCCGGTGCTCGCAGATCCCGCGATCGACCCCGACCACCTGCGCCTCTTCCCCGGTCGCCTCGTTCACGAATACCAACTCGTGCCGGTAAAAATCGCCGCGTCCTCCTCGCCCGTCGCCCTCACGCGCGCCGCGACCGACGCCGACACGCCCGAGGTTCGCAGCAAAGCGCGTGAGGCGATCGCCGGCCTCGAGAAGCTCAAGGACAA
>JAIXVY010000147.1 GCA_027482505.1 Opitutaceae bacterium
GACGAGCTTCTGGTGGCGCCGCTGGCTCGAGCAGTCGCGCTCGTAGAGGTGCACGGCGTTGCCGTGCTTGTCGCCGATGGTCTGCACCTCGAAGTGGCGGGCGTTCTCGAGGAACTTCTCGACGTACACGCCCCCGTCGCCGAACGCGGCGGCGGCCTCCTGGCGGGCGCTCTCGATGCCGGCGCGAAGCTCGGCCTCGTTGCGCGCGATGCGCATGCCGCGGCCTCCGCCGCCGGCGCGCGCCTTCACGATCACCGGGTACTTGATCTCGGCGGCGACCTTGACGGCCTCCTCGATGTCCTCGATCGCGTCCTCGGTGCCCGGGAACACGGGCGTGCCCGTCTTGCGCGCGAGCTTCTTGCAGTTGACCTTGTCGCCGAGGGCGTGCATCGCCTCGGGGCTCGGGCCGATGAACTCGAAGCCCGACGCGCGGCACACCTCGGCGAAGTGCGAGTTCTCGCTGAGGAACCCGTAGCCCGGGTGGATCGCGTCGGCGTGGCTCACCTCGGCGGCGGCGATGAGCCGCTCGATCTTGAGGTAGCTCTCCTTCGAGGGGCCGGGACCGATGCAGATCGCCCGGTCGGCCTGCTCGAGCCAGGGGCCTCCCTTGTCGGCGGACGAGTAGACGCAGACCGTCTCCGCACCGAGCTCGCGGCATGCGCGGATGATGCGGAGGGCGATTTCGCCGCGGTTGGCGATGAGGACCTTTTGGATCACGGGCGGAAAGGGGGAAGTGGACGGACGGGACGCGGAGGACGAAAAAAAGGAACCGCTAAAGGGCGCTAAAGGGCGCTAAATCAATCCGTCGGAGCTGAATCTCCTTAGGCTTTTAGCGTAATTTAGCGTTCTTTAGCGGTTTATGCAGAGCGGGGGGCTTAGCCCTGTTTGACCTTGAAGATCTTCTGGCCGTATTCGACCGGGGAGCCGTTTTCGACGAGGATCTCGACCACGGTGCCTTTCACATCGGCCTGGATCTCGTTCATGATCTTCATGGCTTCGATGATGCAGACGACGCTGCTTTCGGTGATCTTGGTGCCGACTTCGGCGAAGGCCTTGGACTCGGGGGAGGCGGCCTTGTAAAAGGTGCCGACCATCGGGCTCTTCACGTAGACGATGCCAGCCTCGTCGCCACCGGCCGCAGGAGCGGGGGCCGCGGCGGCGGGGGCAGGAGCAGGCGCGGGAGCCGGGGCCGGCGCGGGGAAGGGAACCGCGGTGGCCACGGTGGGCGTGGCGACAACAACGGGTGCGGCGGCGGCGTTGGAAGCGCGCGCGATCTTGATTTTGAAGCCTTCTTCCTCGACCGCGAATTCGGTCAGGTCGGAACGCTGCATCAGATCGATGAGTTGCTTGATTTGTTTGAGGTCCAAGGGAGGGCCTGGGTTGTGGTGAATAAGCGGCTACGGGGGTTTAGACCGAGCCGGGTTGAGTTGCGTTCAATGATTGGCCGTGCCGGGAAGGCAAATCTCAATTTTTGCCCGAAATTCACCGAAAATCGGGGGGAAATCGGTAAAAAGGGCCCGAAATCGAATAAAAATCAGCGAGTTTTCGCTTAATTAGCAGGAGGCCATCGCGGGAAATTTCCCCCATGCGCGGCTTGGGCGAAGCTTCAAAAACGGCTCAAAAGTGCGGGTGAGCCACGGCTTTTTCGCGGGGAAAAGCGAAAAACCCCGCGATTTTTCGCGTCTCTGCTTGGACGCCTAGGATGGGCCGCTGGCGGAGTGCGCATGAGCGGATGCCGCCCCGCCTAGGGGGCGGCTTCAGATCCGGACCGGGCGGCCGGCGGCGTCGGATTCGAAACAGGCGTCGAGCACGCGCTGGACTTCGCTGCCGCGGGCGAAGTCGGGCTGGGCCTCGGCGCGACCGGCCGCGCCGGCGCGGATGGCGGCGATGAAGCGCTGGTGGTTGTTGGGCGTGGGGTCGGCCTTTGCGTCCTGCCAAGAGGCGGCGGCGACGTCCGGGCCGAGGCAGGCGCGGTAGGTATCGGTGCCCAGGTCGGAGTCGAAGGAGAAGGCGCCGCGGGTGCCGTGGAGCTTCAACGCGAGGCGGTTGGGATGGCCGGTGGCCCAGCGGGTGGTGTGGATGACGCCGAGGGCGCCGTTGGCGAATTCGACCTGGAGGACGGCGCTGTCGTTGGCGTCGAGGGTGTATTCGCCGATGCGGTTTTTGGGCGCCTTGGGGAAGGTCTTGAGCCGGGCGAAGACGGTCTTGATCGGGCCGGCGGGGAAGGTGGCGAAGTCCACGATGTGCACGCCGATGTCGCCGAGCACGCCCTTGGAGCCGTGTTTTTGGGAAAGGCGCCAGAGCCAGCCCGGGCTGGTGCGCCAGTCGCCCCAGATGGGGGAGGTGAGCCAGGTTTGGAGGTAGCTGGCCTCGACGTGGCGGAGTTCGCCGATCTCTCCGGCGCGCACGCGGGCGGCGATGGCCTGGAGGGCGGGCCAGTCGCGGTAGGAGAAGTTGACCATGGCGACGGTGCCGGCCTTGCGCGCGGCGGCGACCATGCGCCGGGTCTGGGCGTGGTCCAAGCCGAGGGGTTTTTCGCAAAGCACATGCTTGCCGGCCTTGAGCGCCTGGATGGAGAGCGACGCGTGGAAAGAGTCGGGCGTGACGTTTGATATGGCGTCGCAGGGGCACTCGCGGAGGAGCTTGGCGAAGTCGGTGTAGACGCCGGAGGCGGGGATGCCGTGCTTTTGGGCAAAGGCCTCCACGCGGGCGGCGTCCACATCGCAACCTGCCACCAACTCGACGCCCGGGATCTGTTTATAGAGTTCCGCGTGGCGATTGGCCATGCCGCCGGTGCCGACGATGGCGACGCGGACGGGTTCGGGGGCGGGCGCTTTGGTCTTGCGGGCTGCGGGTTTGGATTTGGCGGAAGGCATGGGTAGCTAAAAATTTAACGCGGAGGCGCAGAGGCGCGGAGGGGGGAGATTCAAAGGTTGAGATTCCGCGGGGAGACGCTGCGCCTCTCTGCGGCTCCGCGTTGAAGCGAAAATCCGTGGCGCGGTTACTTGTGTCCCACGGTCGGGCGCGCGGCGGCCTCGGGGTCGGCGGGCAGGGGCTCGAGGGGCTTCATGTTGGGGCACTGGTCTTTGATGCGGAGACCGGAGTGGGCCCAGCGGACGCCGTTGGCGATGACCTGCTGCACCTGCGGATTGTGGTAAGTGGGGTAGGTTTCGTGCCCGGGGCGGAAGTAGAAGATTTTCCCGTTTCCGCGCCGCCAGGTGGCGCCGGAGCGGAAAACCTCCCCGCCCGTGAACCAGCTTATGAAGATCAACTCGTCGGGCGTGGGGATGCCGAAGGGTTCGCCATACATCTCCTCGGCGGGCAGTTCTATATAAGAAGGGAGGCCTTGGGCGATGGGGTGGGAGGGGCAGACTACCCAGAGGCGTTCCTTGTCGGTCGCCTCGCGCCAGGTGAGCGAGCAGGTGTCGCCCATGAGGGCCTTGAAAATCTTCGAGTAGTGGCCGCTGTGGAGGACCACGAGGCCCATGCCTTCGAGCACGCGGCGCCGGACTTTTTCCACCACGGCGTCGGATACGTCACCGTGGGCCATGTGACCCCACCAAGTGAGGACGTCGGTCGAGTCGAGCACGGCGTCGGTGAGGCCATGTTCGGGCTCGTCGAGGGTGGCGGTGCGCACGGCGAGGTCCGCGCCGCCCAGGCGCGCGAGGCCGTCGGCGATGGCGCGGTGCATGCCCTGCGGATAAAGGGCGGCCACCTTGGGGTTGGATTTTTCGTGGCGATATTCGCCCCAGACGGTGACGCGGACGACGGGTTTTGCGGAGCTCATGGTTTTGGACGAAGAAAACGCGACGAAGGGAAACGGGGTTTCGGCGCAGCTTCCAAGTAGGACAAGCTTGCGGCCTTGTTCCAAGGTGAGAAGGTCGCAATTTGGAGCGAAAATAATAAAAATCCGATGCGCGTCGATAGCCGGGCAATCACCAGCAAAGAGGAGGCGGCGGAGGCCGGCGAGGCGGCCGCGCGCGACGGAATGGTCGAGGTGCTGGTCCAGGCCGCGGCGAAACTGGCGGCGGATGGCGGGTTGCTGCGGCGGGCGCGGTCGACCGGGCTGAACCGGCGCTGGCCGCGGGCGCACTTTCATCCGACGCCGGAGTTGTTTTTGCAGACCGGAGGAGCGACGCGTTTCGAGGGGCCGGAGCAGCGCTGGGAGCTTGGGACGGGCGAACTTGGGTTGATGCCGCGAGGCGTGCCCCATGCCGAGACGCCGCTGGACCGGGCTTCGGACTACGAAATCGTGGTGGCCTGCCACCGCGACAATGGGTTCACGCTGGTCCGCGCGACGGCTCCCGCGCAGGCGGACGGGACGCGGCGCATCACTCCCGCCGTGATTCTCGCGGTGCCCGGCGAGCGGGGGCGCGAGGCGTTTCGTTACCTGGATGAAGCCGAAGCCGCCTGGCGCGGCGGGGATCATGACGCGCCCGGCGACCTCGCGGTGGATCTGGCGCGGGTGTTTCTTCGTGTGCTGGCGGAGGAGACGCGGCGGGCCGCGCCGGGCAAAAGAAACTATTCGCCGCCGGTGGAGGCGGCGTGCGCGGTCGTGCGCTCGCATCTGGCTGATCCGCGGCTCTCGGTGGAGTGGCTGGCGCGCGCGGCCGGATGCTCCGCCGACCACCTGGCGCGGCGTTTCCGGGCGGAGACCGGCAGCTCGGTCGTCGCGTGGGTGGCGGGCGAGCGGGTGGCGCTGGCGCAACGGCTGCTGGCGGAGGGGCGTTACCAGGTGGCCGAGGTCGCCTGGGCCTGCGGATTTGCCCAGCCCTCGTATTTCATCCGGGTGTTTCGCGCGCGCACCGGCATGACGCCGCTCGCCTGGCGACGGGCGCGGGGGGCCAAGGGCGGGGCCGTCGCGTAGAGGTCAGGCCGGGCCGGCGCCCACTTCGGCCACGGTGTCCAGGCGGAGGGCGGGGCGATTCGCGGCGCGCGTGGCGGAGAGATCGAGAAGGAAGCGGGCCTCCCAGTCGTTGGCGTCCCCGGGGTCGGCGAGGATCTGGGCGACGCGCCACTCGGTCTGCGGCGCGGACGAGGCGGGAAGCTCGCCATCGAAGTGGGTGTTGGCGGTGGCGCGTCCGGCGGGATCGAGGCGGAAGCGTTCACGGGCGGTGGAGTGGGCCCCGAAGAGTTTTTCCAGCCGCTTCGCCTCGGTCGCGACCGCCTCGTCCGTGGCGTCGTCGGGCAGGACGCGGGCGGCGGCGGCCTCCCAGTCGCGGGAGGCGGCGTCCTGAAGGAAGAGATGGATGGCGATGCGAACGGCGCGCCGCAGCGCGGCCGGATCGCGGGTGATGTCGCGGGGGGCGGACCCGAAGCGTTTTTCGGAGGTGGGCGATGCTTCGGTGCCGGAAAGCGCGTTGGGGACAACGCGCTCCACCTCTTGGAGCTTTTCCCATTCGTCGATCAGGCTTCGGTCGATGCCGCGGACGAGTTCCTCGAGATGCGCCTCGAGTTCGAGCACGGGCTCGGTCTTGGCCGACTGCGGCACGGTCTGGGCGAGGACCTTCCACACCTGCATGAGGTGGCGCAGGAGCAGGCCCTCCACCCGGCCGAGGTCGTAGTCGCGCACGTAGTCGGAAAAACCCATGAAGCGCTCGTGCATCTCGCGCGCGATGCTCTTGGGGCGGACGTTTTCGTTGCCCACCCACGGGTGGGCGGCGGCGAAGGCGTTGAAGGAATCGTAGAGAAACTCGCGCAGGGGCTTGGGGTGCTCGATGCCCTCGAGTTTCTCCATGCGCTCCTCGTAGGGCACGCCCTCGGCCTTGAGGCGGGCGAGTTCCTCGCCCTTCGCGCGGCTCACCTGCGCGCGGAGGATCTGCTCGGGGTCCTCGACGATGGCCTCGCAGAGCGTGAGGACGTCGAGCGAGTAGTCGGGCGACTCGCGGTCGAGTTTTTGCAGGGTGTCGATCAGGTAGATCGAAAGCGTCTGGTGCAGGGAAAAATCGTCCTGGAGCGCGACGTTGACCTGAAGTCGGCGGCCGGAGGACTGTCGTGGAATAATGGATACGATGCCGCGTTCGAGCAGGGCGCGGAAGAGCTGCCAGGCGCGGCGGCGGTGGGCTTTTTTCTTCGTATCGGTCTCGTGGCTGTCGGCGATGAGGCGGCGCATCTCGCGGCAGCCGTCGGCGTCGCGCGCGAGGACCTGGAGCAGCATGCCGTGCGCGACCTGGAAGCGCGACACGAGCGGCTCGGCGGGCGCGGTCTGGAGGCGCTCGAGAGTTTTTTTGTCCCAGCCGATGGCGCCCTCGGGCGCGCTTTGTTTCACCAGTTTCTTTTTGCGCGAGGGATCGGCGGCGGCCTTTTGCTCGGCGCGGAGGTTCTCGATCACCCACTCGGGGGCCTGCACGACGACGTAACCGACGTCGTCGAAGCCCTTGCGGCCGGCGCGGCCGGCGATCTGGCGAAAGTCGCGGACGGATAGCGTGGCCGCCTTCGCGCCGCCGTATTTCCAGAGCTGGGTGAAGACGACGGTGCGGAGCGGGACGTTGATGCCGACGCCTAGGGTGTCGGTGCCGCAGATGAGCTTGAGCAGGCCTTTTTGCGCGAGCTGCTCGACGAGGATGCGGTAGCGCGGGAGCAGGCCGGCGTGGTGGACGCCGATGCCGTGGCGGAGCCAGCGCTTGAGCTCGCGGCCGTAGGGGCTGGTGAAGCGGGCGCCCTCGAGGGCGGCGGCGAGGGCGGCTTTTTCCTCCTTGGTGCAGATGGCGAGGCTGGTGAGGTTTTGCGCGGTCTCGGCGGCGGCGCGCTGGGTGAAGTGGACGAGGTAGGCGGGCGCGCGGCGCTCGAGGAGGAGTTGCTCCACGCGCTCGGCGAGGGGGGTCTCGGACCACTCGAAGTGGAGCGGCACGGGACGGCGGTCGCTGCGGACCACGACCACGGGCGCGGAGGTGCGGCGCTCGACCTCGCGCTCGATGAACTTGGTGTCGCCGAGCGTGGCCGACATGAGAAGGAAGCGGCTCCGGGCGAGGGCGAGGAGCGGCACCTGCCAGGCGACGCCGCGCTCGGGGTCGGAGTAGTAATGAAACTCGTCCATGATGATCACGGACAGGCCGGCCTCGTCGCCGCGGGCGAGGGCCTGGTTGGCGAGGATCTCGGCGGTGCAGCAGAGGATGGGCGCGTCGGCGTTCACCGTGGCGTCGCCGGTCATCATGCCGACGCGCTCGGGGCCGAAGTCGCGGCAGAGGGCGAGGAACTTTTCGTTCACCAGAGCCTTGATCGGGCAGGTGTAGACGGAGCGCCTGCCCCGCGAGAGGGCGAAGAAGTGGGCGGCGGCGGCGACGAGGGATTTGCCCGAGCCGGTGGGTGTATTCAGGATTACATTACGCCCGGCGAGCAGTTCGAGCACGGCCTCCTCCTGCTCGGGGTAGAGGGACAGGCCCTTGGCCGACACGGCGTCGAGGAAGCGGGAGAGCAACAGGTCGTCGTTCGCCGCCTCCGCGAGGGTGGGGGGGGCGAGCGGCGGCGAGGAAGCGGGAACGGAAGCGGAGTCGGACACGTGGCCCAGACGGTCGGGGGGCGGCGTGGCGCAAGGCAAGGCGCGGCTCCGACGCGGTCCGGGCGCGGGACTTTACGGGAACCGATTACAAAACATATTAAAACTTGGAGCCATGCACCTTCTCGGCTTTGGATTCACCCGTAAAACCGCCCCAATTATGCAATTTGCGCTACCCCTCCCGCGACTGCTCATCGTCTTGTTCACCGCCTGCGTGCTGGCCGTCGCCCCGGCCGAGGCCGCCTCGTCCAGCGCCAAGCCCAAGGTTTCCCTCAATGTCGTTAAACCCCAGGAGATCGCGCCCGGTCGCACCGTGACCTTGGTCGCCAGCGCCACCAACGCCACCGCCTACCAGTGGTTCAATGGCGCGCAGGCGATCGAAGGCGCGACGTCCTCGTCCTACTCGGCCGGTTCGAACGGGACCTACGTTTGCCAGGTGTCCGGCCCCGGCGGCATCGTCAGGTCCAAGCCGGTCAAGGTGACCGTGGCCTACGCGCCCGCCTCCATCTCCGGATACACGCTCGTGGCCAACGTCACCCTGACTTCCGTAAGCCATGACACGATCGAGGGAAAATCCACGGAAACGAACGAGGATCAGGCCACCCTGCGCGTCTCCCCGGATGGCAAGACGATCACGATCAACGACGAGGACACCTATGCGCTCACCTATCGTCGCACGGGCAACAGGGTCGTGCTGAACGCCCGCGCAACTTTCCCACGCGGGGAGGACGCGTTCGACAACGAGAATCTCACCCTCACGATCACCCTGAATGGCTACAACGCCACCGACGACCTGGTTACGGGCACGATTTCGGTCAAGTCGCTGACGAAGGGCACCTACCCTTACCGTGACGACAAGGGCCGGCTAAAGAAGGGCACCTTCACCGAGACGACCACCGGTTCCGGCGTGGTGGCGTTCGATGCCCCCGGCGTGGATCTGTGATGGCTTTCGCGCTCCGCGCGCCGTTCGTGTTTCGCCCCGCGCCTGTTTCCCGGCGCGGGGCTTTTTGTTTTCCGGCCGGCACGACTGAAGGCAAGGCCCTCGGCCGTTAGACCGAGCTTGGGGGCATGAGACTTCGGTCCGGCTAGGGTTTACAGGCTGCGGTCAGTAGCCGGCGGTCGGCGCGGCGGCGGGGGCGGAGCCGGTGAACTCGGCGAGGATGGAGGCGGCGTTGCTGGTGCCGAGGCGGGTGGCGCCGGCGGCGAGGAGGGCGCGGGCGTCGCCCAGGGTCTTGATGCCGCCGGAGGCCTTGAGCTGGATCTTGCCGCGGCGGGCGGCGGCCCAGGCGGCGATGTGGTCCACCTTGGCGCCGGCGCTGCCGAAGCCGGTCGAGGTCTTGATGAACTCCACGCCCGCGTCCTCGCAGAGGCGGAGGGCGGTGAGTCGCTGGTCGGCGTCGAGGTAGCAGGTCTCGACGATGACCTTCACCAACTGGCCGTGGCCGTGGGCGCGTTGGCTGAGGGAGCGCAGTTCGCGGTCGACGAGGTCGAGGTCACCGTCGCGCAGGGCGGCGTAGTTCATGACGATGTCGACCTCATGCGCCCCGGCCACGCGGGCTTCGTCGATCTCGGCGGCCTTGGCGGCGGTGGAGAAGCGGCCGCTGGGGAAGCCGATGACGGTGCCGATCTTGATGCCGGAGCCTTTGAGGACCTCGGCCGCGAGGGGCACGCTGGCCGGGTAGATCATGACGCACGCGAAGCGGTGTTTGGCGGCCTCGTGGCAGAGGGCGACGATGTCGGCGGCGGGGGCGTCGAGGCGGAGGTTGGTGGAATCGAGCGCGGCGGCGAGAGAGGCGGAGGTCATGGGAGCGAGGAGCTGGAGCGGGGAGCGGGGATCGGACGGAGCAAAAAAAGCGCGGCGGCCGCCGGGAGGCAACCGCCGCGCGCGGGAGGATGGGCGTTTACCAGGTGTCGCTGCGGAAGGGCACGGCGGGGAGGCCTTCGTCGTTGAAGAGGCCGGCGACGGGCGCGTTGCGCCAGGCGTAGCGGACGGCGACGGGCTCGGCGACCTCGGCGCTGGAGACGAGCACGGTGTTTTTGTCGAGTTTGGCGTCGGCCGGGCGGAAGACCTGGTCGGCGCCGGCGACCTCGAAGCCGGGCAGGCCGTTGAGCGGGGCGATGAGTTTGCCCGCGGTCTTGAAGCTGACGCGGAAGCCGGCGCCCTCGCGTTCGGCTTTTTCAAACACGGGGCCGCTGTCGACGACCTTGACGCCGTAGTCGCGGGCGAGGGCGAGTCGGGCGAGGCGGCGACCGACGTCCTTTTTGTTGCGCGGATGGATGTCCTTCTGGTCGCCGATGTCGATGGTCACGGCCTGGCCGGTGGCGGGGAGGGAGAGCGTCCGGGTCTGGGCTTCGCGCAGGAAGGCCCAGTTGGTGTCGGCGGGGTTCTGGAAGTTGGCGAGCTGGACCCAGTAGAAGGGGAAGTCGCCCTGGCCGAACTGGGCGCGCCAACCGGTGATCATGGCGGAGAAAAGGTCGCGGTATTCGGCGGCGCGGCCGGCGTTGGACTCGCCTTGATACCAGAGGGCGCCGCGGACCGCGTAGGGGACGAGCGGGGCGATCATGGCGTTGTAGAGGCCGGAGGGCGTGTAGGAGTGGCCCGGGCCCTGGGGGGCGCGGGGAGCGGCTTTGGCGAAGGGCTGGCCGGCGGCTTTCGCGGCGTCGCGCTCTTTTTCCCAGGCGGCTAGCTCGGCGTCGTATTTCGCCTTCGCGGCGGGGTAGTCGGCGAGAACCTTGGCCCAGCGTTCGTTCACCTTGGCGGCGAGTTCGGGCACGGTCTGGTAGGCGCCGGCGTCCATCCAGGCTTCGACGGGGGTGCCGCCCCAGGTGCTGTTGATGATGCCGACGGGGACGCCGGTGATGGCCTGGACGTCGCGGGCGAAATAGTAGCCGGCGGCGCTGAAGTTGCCGGTGGTCGAGGGGCCGGCGACCTCCCAGGAGCCGCGTTCGATGTCGACGGTGGAGGCGGGCGCGTCGGCCACCGTGCGTTTGATCTTTATGTGGCGGATGAGGGGGTTGGCGGAGCCGGGGATGTCGACGGCCTTGTCGTAGGTGTTGTTTACCACCCACTCCATGTTGGACTGGCCCGAGGCGAGCCAGACGTCGCCGACGACGATGTCGGTGAGCGTCACGGTGTTCTCGCCCGCGATGGTGAGCGTGGCGGGCGCGGCCGAGGCGGCCAGCGGATCGAGAGTGACGCTCCAGCGGCCGTCGGCGGCGGCGACGGCGGACTTGGTCTGGCCGGCGAAGGCGACGGTGACCTTCTCGCCGGCGGCGGCGGTGCCCCACACGGGCACGGGTTTGCCGCGCTGGAGCACGGCGGAGTTTTGGAAAAGCGGAGCCGGCGATACGGCCGCGAAAAGGGCGGCGGGCGCGGCGAGCAGGGCGAGGAGGAGACGTCGGGGGGTGGATGTCATGGAGAGAGGGAAGAAAGGGGAGGCGCGCGGGGCCTGTTCAGGCGCGGCGTTTCAGAAAGGCCGCGAGCTCGCGCGCGGTGGGCATGGAGGGCGCGGTGCCGGGCTTGGTGACGGACAAGGCGGCGACAGCCTGGCCGAGGCGCGCGGCGGCGAGGATGTCACCGTCGTGGCGAACGAGGCCGGCGGCGAAGCCGCCCACGAAGGCGTCGCCCGCGCCGGTGGTGTCGACGGCCTTGACCACGTGGGCGGGAAGCCGGGTTCCACCCGAGGCCTGCGAGACGAAGCAGCCGCGCCGGCCGAGCGTGACGATGACGACCGGCGGACCGAGCCGGCGGCACAGCGCCTGGAGGGAGGCGGGGCTTTCGGCGGCGAGATCGGACTCGGCGTAGGCTTTCTTGCCCGGGGCCAGCCCGAGGCGGTTCACGAGCGCGGCGAACTCGGTCTCGTTGGGCGCGAGCACGTAGACGTTGCGCAAGAGGGCGGGGTCGAAATCCGCCCGCATGGGCGCGGGGTTGAAAACCGTGAGGGCCCCGGCCCGGCGACCCGCGCGGAGGGCGTGCTCCACGACGGCGAGACCGGTCTCGAGTTGGGTGACGACGACGCGCGCGCCGCGGAAAACGGAGGCGGGCAAATCGCGCGGCGAAAGGGCGTCGTTGGCGCCGAGGGCGACCACGATCTCGTTTTGGCCGGCGTCGTCCACGAGGATGGCGGCGGTGCCGGTGGCGTGTTTCGGTTTCGCGACGAAGCGGGCGGGTATGCCCTCGGCGGCGTAAAAATCCCGCGCCACGCGGGCGAAGGCGTCGTCGCCGACCGCGCCGACAAAAAGAACGGGCGCGCCGGCCCGGCCCGCGGCGACGGCCTGGTTCGAGCCCTTGCCGCCCGGGCCGGTGGCGAAGCGCCCCAGCGTGGTTTCTCCGGCGCGCGGGAAGGCGGCGCAGCGCCAGGTGAGATCTTGGACGTAGCTGCCGACTACGACGACAGCCGGGGCGGGGCTTGGGGGCATGGGCAGGCAGCAAAACGCGCCGCGCGCCGCGGGGCAAGCGCTTGCGCGGGGCGCGGGGGCGGCCGCGTCGCGAGAATTTAACCGCTGTGACAATTATGAAACACGCCGCCTTTGACCTAGGCTACGCGGCCCCGGCCGGGTAGCGTGGGCGGACGTCTTTTATTTTAGGAACCCAGCCTTCGCCCTAGCGCCATGTCGGACTCCCCCGCCTCTCCAGCCAAGAAAATCCTCGTCGTCGACGACGAGACGGACGTCACCGAGCTCCTGGCCTACACGCTTCGCGCCAAGGGCTTCGCGGTCGAGGCGCTCAACGATCCCGTCCGCGCCATCGGCGCGGCCCGCGCCTTCATGCCCGACCTCGTCGTCCTGGACGTGATGATGCCCGAGCTGAACGGCATCCAAGTCTGCCGCATGCTGCGCGCCGACGCGAAGCTCAAGAAGGTGCCGGTGATCTTCCTCACCGCCAAGGCCGAGGAGGGCGACCGTATCCAAGGATTGGAGACGGGGGCCGACGACTACGTGGCCAAGCCCTTCAGCACGAAGGAGCTCGTCCTTCGCATCCAGACCATCCTGCGCCGCATGGGGGAGGGGGCGGCCGCCGCGCCCCGCCAGCTTTCGGCCGGGCGCATCGTGCTCGACGGCGAACGGCACGAGGTGACGGTCTCCGGCCAGGCGATCGAGCTGACCGCCACGGAGTTCAAGCTCCTGCGCCTTCTGCTGGAGCGGCGCGGCCGGGTGCAGACCCGCGAGCACCTGCTGATCAACGTCTGGAACTACGAGACCGAGATCGAGACCCGCACGGTGGACACCCATGTGCGCCGCCTGCGCGAGAAGCTGGGCGGCGAGGCGGACTGGATCGAGACGGTGCGCGGCGTGGGCTATCGCTTCGCCGAGCGCCGCCCGACGGAGCCGACCGACACCTGAACTGGCAATTCGCCCCGCGTGGTGTAGCGACAGGCTGCGGCCGCGTCGCCGGCCCTCCGCATGCTTTCCCTCGCCCTCGTCGTCTCTTTGATCGCGCTGGGCGCCGTCCTCCACCGGCTGGCGCAGCACCGGCGCGCGGTCGCGGCGCTCCGCGAGGCGCTTCGCGCCCGCCGTCCCCTCTTGCGCGAGGATTTGCCGGGGGCCCTCGGGACGGAGTGGGACGAACTGTGCTCCGCCGCCGGCGAGCTGGCCGCCGAGCTGGGCCGGATCGGCCGCGAGCAGACGGGCCAGACCGCGCAGCTCGGCACCACGCTCGGCTCTTTGCAGGAGGCCGTGCTCATCATCGACGCCAGCAACTATGTGCTGCTGGCCAACCCCGCCTTTCACGCGATTTTCCCCCGCGCCGGGCGCATCCTGGGCGAGCGCGTGGAACTGGCGCTGCGCAACGAGGCTTTTTTGCGCCTGGTGGAAAACGTCCGCGCCGGCCGCGCGCAGGCCCGGCAGGAGATCGAGTTTGTCGCCGCGTCCGGCTCGACCTGGGTGGAGGTGACCGCGTCGTCCATCGCCGCGCTCGCGGGGCAGGCCGACGGCTGCCTGCTCTTCGTGCTGCACGACATCACGCGGCAGAAGCGCCTCGAGGCGGTGAGAAAGGATTTCGTGGCCAACGTCTCCCATGAGCTGCGCACGCCGCTTTCCGTCATCAAGGGTTACGTCGAGACCCTGGTCGACGGCCACGACACGATGCCCCCGGCCGACCGGGAGCGTTTTCTCAAAACCATCCAGCGCCACTCGGAGCGGCTCAATTCCCTGCTCGAGGATCTGCTCGCCCTCTCGCGTCTCGAGTCCGCCCAGCCCGGTCTGGCCCGCGAACGCGTGGAGCCCGGTCCGCTGCTCGCGGCGGCGCTGGAGGACTTTCGCGCCCGCCCGGCCGCGGCCGGCCATCGTCTTTCCCTGGAGGTGGACGCCGCCACGCCGCCGGTGCTGGCGGATCCGCTCAAGCTCGGGCAGGTCCTGGACAACCTCGTTTCCAACGCCCTCAAATACACGCCGCGCGGCTCGCGCATCGACGTGTCGGCGCGGCCCGGCTCCGCCGACGAGGTCGAGTTCGTGGTGGGCGACGACGGCCCCGGCATCCCCGAGGAGGACGTGCCGCATATCTTCGAGCGGTTCTACCGCGTGGACAAAGGACGTTCGCGCGAAAAAGGCGGCACGGGGCTCGGGCTCAGCATCGTGAAACACATCGTGCAACTGCATGGCGGCCGGGTGTGGGTGGAGAGCCGGGTCGGCGCCGGCACGGCGTTTCACTTCACGCTGCCGCGCCACGCGCCCGACGCGGCGGCGCCGGGAACGCGTTGACCTCCGGCCCGGGGTTTGCGTGCGTCGCGCCCCGCCCGTGCCGCTCGACCTCTACGCCACCATCCGCGACCAGCGCCTCGCCGCCCTGCGCGAGGAGTTTTTCCCCCGCCTGCCCCTGGCCGCGGGCCGGCCGCTCACGCTCGAGCTCGGCTGCGGCCACGGCCACTACCTCGCGGCCTACGCGGCGGCGCATCCGGAGGAGTTTTGCGTGGGGCTCGATCTGCTGGCGGATCGCATCGAGCGCGCCGGGCGCAAGGCGGCGCGCGCCAGGCTGGACAACCTCGCCTTTGTGCAGGCCGAGGCCTCGCTCTTTCTCGGGGCGCTCGCCGCCTATCCCGCCTCGGTTTCTCCGCCGCCGCCGCCGCCCGCGCGCCTGCGGCGGGTCTTTGTTTTGTTCTCCGATCCCTGGCCGAAGCGGCGTCACTGGAAGCACCGCGTGTTTCAGCCGGCGTTGCTCGACACCCTCGCTCCTCTGGCCGAGCCGGGGGCCTCGCTGCACTTTCGCACCGATCATCCCGAATATTTCACTTACGCCCGGGCCGTGGCCGCGGAGCATGAAAAGTGGCGTTTGGCCGAGCCCGGCGAGCCCGGCGGAGCCTGGCCTTTCGAGCATGTTTCCGTGTTTGAGGAGCGTGCCTTGGCCGGTGCGCCTCAGTCGTTTACGGCGCTGCGCCGTTAGGCAAAATTTGCGGTCCATTAGTCCTTCGCGCATTCGACCGGCGGACCGCTAATGACCCGGCTTGCTGGAAGATATCTACCACTTCGAAGATTGACGCCCTCTACGGCGGCTACCTAGTTCGTGCTCTTTTCCCCTCTTTCCATGGTCTCCCGCGTTTCCGCCTTCGCCCTCAAAACCCTCGTCGCGCTGCCGCTGTTGGCGGTCTTCGCCGCGACGGCGCATGCGGCGGAAGGTCACGCCGCGCCGGCTGATCTCTCGCCTTTCATCCACCTTCCGATCTCGAACTCCATTCTCACGAGCTTCCTGATCACGACCCTGCTCATCATCGGCATCCGCGTCGCGGTGGGCACGCCCAAGATCATTCCGGGCCGCGGCCAGTCCGTGTTCGAGGGTCTCATTCTCACGCTCAAGGAGATGCTCGAGCCTATCGTGGGCAAGAAGGCCATGCCCGGCGCCTTCCCCGTCCTGCTCTGCCTCTTTATCTTCATCCTCGTTCACAACTGGTCCGGCCTTCTTCCTTTCGTCGGCACCGCCGGCTGGGGCCACACCGATCCCGAGACGGGCAAGTTTGTCATGGATGCGCCGCTCCTCCGCCCGCACACCTCCGAGGCCAACGGCACGCTCGCGCTCGCCCTGTTTTCCTTCGGCGCGTGGTTCATTCTCATCTTCAAATACGCCGGTCCGAAACTCATCTGGCACGACCTCTTCGGCAACAAGGCGGGCAAGGACGAGCTGCACCCCGCGATGTATTATTTTCTGTCCGTGGTGTTCTTCCTCGTCGGCTTGATCGAGCTCGTCTCGATCGGCATGCGCCCCGTGACCCTCTCCGCCCGTCTCTTCGGCAACGTCTTCGGCGGCGAGAACCTGCTTCACGCCACGAACTTCATCTTCGTTTTCTACTTCCTCGAGATCATCGTCGGCCTCGTCCAGGCCTTCGTGTTCACCCTGCTCTCCTCGGTCTACATCGGTCTGATTTGCAACCATGGCGACGACCACGGTCACGACGGCCACGGCCACGATGATCACGCTCACGGGCACGCCGAGGGCGCCAAGCACTGAGACCCCCTTTTCCCGGAAGCCTCGCGGGCCCACGCGCCACACCAAACGCGGGCTTCCAGGAGTCACCAAAACAAAACACCCAACCACTACACACCATGATCACTGGTAACATCGCCACCGGTCTCGCCGTTTTCGGCGCCGCTCTCGCCGTCGGTCTGATCGGCTTCCGCACCGTTGAGGCCGTCGGCCGCAACCCCCAGGCCCAGGGCAAGATCCTCCCCCTCGCCCTCGTTCTCGGCGCCTTCGCCGAAGGTCTCGGCATTCTCGCCATCTTCGTGCTCGGCAAGTAAGCCGCGCGATCTGATCGCCTTTTTAACCGGGGCGCGGTTCTTCCGCCGCCCCGGTTTTCCCCCTTTCCCTTCCGTCAGCAACCCTCGCCGCCCGCGTCATGTTTGCCATCCTCGCCTCCACTGAAGCCGCCGCCCCCGCCTCCGGCGCCGCCGAGCTCATCCACCGCTTTGGTATCCAGCCCGGATACGTGGCGATGCAGTTCGTGAGTTTCGCGATCCTGGCCTTCGTGCTCTATCGCTTCGCGATCAAGCCCACGCTCGCCACCATGGACGAGCGCAACAAGCAGATCGAGGCCGGCCTGAAGAACGCCGAGGCCACCGCCGCCAAGCTCCAGGAGGCCAACGTCCAGGCCGCCGCCCAGCTCAAGGCCGCCCAGGTCGAGGCCAACAAGATCGTCGACGAGGCCCGCAAGGCCGCCAAGGAGCTCTCCGACCGCGAGACCGCCGCCGCCACCGAGCGCGCCAACGCCCTCCTCA
>JAIXVY010000161.1 GCA_027482505.1 Opitutaceae bacterium
CGCTCGCCAGCCGCAGCTCGTAGGCGCGCAGCTTCGGGCTGCCCGTCTCGCGATGATGCGCTATCACGCGCCGCAGTTCGAAAAGCGACAGCGCCTCGGGCTTCGCGTCGTAGACTTGCATCAGGGCCGGATCCTCGTCGAAACGCGCGATCTTTTTTTCGCGAAAGGCCGCCGTCTTCACCAGCTCGCCGCTCGCCGGATCGAAGGTCAGCTCGCGCCCGTCGCGCAGCGTCCAGCCGGACGCCTTCTCGTCGCGCCACGCCTCGCCCGCCAGCCACCGCGTCGTTTCCCTGCCCTGCGCGTCGCGCTCGCTCACCGTCACCCCGTAGCTGCGGCCCGTGAACTGGCTGTGCCGGTTGATAAACCACAGCCGCCCCGCGCTCGCGTTTTCAAAAGTCACCGCCGTGCGCGCCGCCACCAGCTCCGCCGGCTTGCCCGCCAGTTCCTGCCGCACCTGCAAGGTCTCCCAGACCTTGCGCGTCTCCTCCACCGACCAGGGCACGACCGTCGCGTTCAGCCACCACACCAACGCGCAGAAAAACGCCCCGCCCGCCCACACCGCGCGCGTGATGCGCCCCAGCCCCAGACCGGCGGCGCGCATCGCCGTGATTTCATTGGCGTGATGCAGCCTGCCCAGCGCGTAGAGCACGGAGACCAGCAGGCACAAAGGCAGCAGGGTCGCCAGAAAGCCCGGCGTCTTCACCAGGCAATAGGCCGCCACCTCGCCCACCCCCGCGCCCAGCCGCAGCAGGTCCTCCAGATCGTCGTAAAGAGAATGCATCACCAGCAGCCCGAGCGTGGCCGCCAGCACCAGGCCAAGGATGCCGAGCCACTCGCGCAGGATATGCCGATCGATGAGCGTCATGAAAAACGGAGCGCCACCACACACCGCCCCGCGCCCGCGCGCAACCCCGCAGGCAAAGGCGTGACATCGCACGTCCGCGCGGCCTTTGTCCCTTCAGCGATGTCACCCGCCTACTACCTCGTCGAGGACGGCCGCTCCACCGGTCCCCACTCGCTCGCCGTCCTGCGGCAAAAGGCCGAGGTTCATGCGCTCCGCCCGGATGCGCTCGTCCATCCCGCCGACGCCGCCCCCGACGCCGGCTGGCGCCCCGTCAGCGCCGAGCCTGAGCTTCACGCGCTTCTCTTCCCCGCCCGCCCCGCGCCCTCCCTCGGCGCCACCCGCTTCGAGTCCACCAACGCCGCCAGCGACGCCTCCATCGCCCCCTTCGACATCACCACCGCCCTGCGCGACAACGCCGCCCGCCAGCGCGCCGCCGAGGGCGAGTTGCTCGAGCCCCAAGCCCCGCGCCCCAACAACCGCCGCCGCGACTACATCGTCTGCACCATCGGGCTGAATCTCTTCTGCCTGCTGATGGGCTACCTCATCGGCTTCATGAACCCCTTCCTCATCGGCCTCTTCGCCATGGGCAACGTCAGCCTCGTCTGGGTGCTCTACGGCGTCATGGACCGCTATTAGTCCGGGCCAACACCAGCCTTGCCCCGACCCGCGCCCCGGCCGCATTTTGACCGACGTTCATGTCGTCCCTTTTTCCTCCCGCGCCCCCCTGCCTCGCCGCCCGCGATCTCCGCGCCGCCGACCTGGGCCCGACGCCCTCCGCCGAGGCCCTCCTTCGCCTCTATGCCTGGGCCGCCCTCGGCCGCCGCGCGGACAACCGCATCCTCGAGCTTTTCCGCCAGGGCCTGATCAAGGGCACCGTCACCGGCGGCCAAGGCAACGAGTGCCTGATCGCCACCCTCGCCCTCCTCGCCGACAAGGGCATCGACGTCGTCTCCTTCACCCACCGCGGCCTCGCCGGCCACCTCGTCTGGAGCGGACACCTCTGCGACCACCTCAACCAGTATTTCGCCAACGCCGGCAGCCCCACCTTCGCCCGCGAGGGCAACATCCACCACGGCGACCCCGCCCACCGCTCGCTGCCGATGATCTCGCATCTCGGCTCCATGGTCTCCCACGTCGCCGGCCGCACCGACGCCCAGCTCCGCGCCGGCCACCGCGCCGTCGGCCTGGCCCTCTTCGGCGACGGAGCCTCCTCCACCGGCGACATCCACGAGACGCTCAACCTCGCCGCCCTGCTCTCCCTCCCGCTGCTCTTCGTCATCGAGAACAACCGCTACGCCTATTCCACCCCCGTAGCGGAACAGTTCCCCCAAGGCGTGGAACTGTGGCAACGCGCCGCCGGCTACGGCATCGAGGGCTTCAAGGTAGACGTCACCGCCGATCCCGTCGGCGCCGCGAAGACCTTCGCCGCCACCCTCGAATGCGTCCGCTCGGAGGGCCGCCCCATCCTCATCGAGGCCCACACCTCCCGCCTGCGCGGCCACGCCGCCTACGACACCTGCGACTATCTCTCCGCCGCGGAAAACGCCTCCATCCAGGCATCCGATCCTCTCCCCAAGCTTCGCGCGCAAATCCTCTCCGCCCACCCCGGCCAGACCGCCGCGCTCGACGCGATCGACGCCGACATCCACGCCTGGGTCGAGGCCTGCATCCAGGTCTCGCTCGCCGTCCCGCGCCCCTCGCCCGCCAGCCTGCCCGCCGACGCCTACGCGCCCGAGGCCGCGTCCATGCCTTGGGTTCCTTCCGTCACCTCCGAACTCCCTGCTCCGGGCTCCCCGCCCCTTGCTCCCGTCACCTTCGCCCAGGCCCTCACCCTCGCGCACGGGAAAATCCTCCGCGAGCGCCCCGAGTCCCTCGTGCTCGGCCAGGACATCGGCACCTACGGCGGCGCCTTCAAGATCACCGAGGGCCTCCTCGCCCTCCACGGCCGCGCCCGCGTCTTCAACACCCCGCTCGCCGAATCCGCCTCCACCGGCTACGCCATCGGCCTCGCCCTCGGCGGCCACCGCCCCATCGAGGAGTTCCAGTTCGCCGACTTCTGCACCGAGGCGATGACCCAGATCGCGCTCAACGCCGGCACCTACTTCTTCCGCTCCGGCGCCAAGGTCCCGCTGGTCTTCCGCCTGCCCGCCGGCGGCGGCCTCACCTTCGGCTCCTTCCATTCGCAGGAGCTCGAATCCGCCCTCCTCGCCTACCCCGGCCTCAAGGCCCTCTACCCGAGCACCGCGCAGGACGCCTTCGACTGCCTGCTCGCCGCCTACGAGGACGACAA
>JAIXVY010000431.1 GCA_027482505.1 Opitutaceae bacterium
GTCGATGCCGTTGGGGATGCGCTCGGTCTTGAGCGGGGAGGCGTCGCGAAGATCCGAATACAGCAGGCCGGGGCGGATGTTGGCGAAGAGGTTGAAGGCCTTGCGCAGGGGGAGGAGCGCGGCGCGCTCGGGCTGCTCCTTGGGCGGGAGTTTTTCCCACTTCGGGCCGCCGACGGAGCCGAAGAGGATGGCGTCGGCCTGCTGGCAGAGGGCGAGGGTGGAGTCGGGAAGGGCCTTGCCGTGGTTGTCGATGCCGGCGCCGCCGACGTCGGCGACCTTATACTCGAGGGTGAGGCACTCTTTCTTGGCGACGTGTTCGAGGACGCGGAGGGCCTCGGACATGACTTCGGGGCCGATGTAATCACCGGGCAGGACGGCAAACTTCAGGGTGGGCATGGTGGAAGAGCTGGGAGCAGGGAGTGAAGGGAAAACGCGGACCTTGGCGGGCCGGGGCGGGGGCGGTCAAGGGCGGGGGAGAGGGGGCGGCGAAGTCGGCTCAGGCGAGGGCTAGGCCGAGGTGGCGGGCGAGGCGTTGTTCGCGGATTCCATAAAAGGCGGCGAAGGCGCGGGCGCGGGCGAGGGCGGCGGGATCGGGTTCGAAGACGGCGCCGCGCGCGGCGGCCGAAGCGGGGCGGACGGCGGCGATCATGAGATTTTTCGCGGTGTGCTCGGTGGAGACGAACTCGAAGACCTTGGTCCGGTAGCCGGCGGCCTCGAGGAGCTGGGCGCGGAGCGCGTCGGTGACAAACTCGGCCTGTCGTTCGAGGAATATGCCGTGACGCAGGGCGTCGGCGAGGACGGCCGGCGCGACGAGGCGCGGGCGCAGTTCCTTTTGGCAACAGGGTGACACGACGAGCAGTCGCGCGCCGGCGGCGTGGCCGGCGGCGAGGGCGTCGTCGGTGGCGGTGTCGCAGGCGTGGAGGGCGATGAGGGCGTCGAGTTGGCCAAGCGCGCCGACCGCGGCTGATGCGGAGGAGGGGATGTCGCCCTCGACGAAGCGCAGCCGGGGGGCGAGGCCGCAGTCGGAGGCGACGCGATTGCAGGCGGCCACGAGGTCGGTGCGGCGCTCGATGCCGAGGACTTCGGCCCGGTCGCGCAGGAGGTCGGCCAGGGCGAAGGTGAGGTAGCCTTTGCCCGCGCCCATGTCGGCGAGGCGAAGGGGCGGGGAGCCGGGAGCAGGGAGCGTGGAGCCGGATAAGGCTGGGGCGAGGCCGGACTCGGCCAGGAGGCTTTGCAGGAGCTCCGCGAATTTTTCGATCTGGCGAAATTTGTGCGCCATGCCCTCGCGCGGCTGGCCGCGGTCGTTGGTCACGCCGAGGGCGCGCAGCCAGGCGGCGTCGGATGAGACGGGGCGGTGTTTGGCGCGGTCGTGCGTGGCGGCGGGTATGGGCGGGGCGCTGTCGGCGGTTTTCACGCGCAGGCGGGCGGGACGCGCGGGGTCGGCGGACTGTTCCAGCTGCGCGGTCTGGAGCGGCGTGAAGAGGTGGGCGTCGAGAAAGGTCCCGGCGAGGAGTCTGGCGACGACTTCGGCGGCCTCGGCGGGCGGGTGGTTCTTGGTGATGTCGCGCGTCTCGTGGCGATACACGAAGGAGAGCTGCGGGCCGCTTTTGAGCGAAACGGGGCGGACGAAGACGTTGCGCAGGGTGGGGTCGGGCGCGGCGGAGCGGGGTTTCCCCAGCGTGAGCTTCACGAGGGCGTTTTGCGCGAGGGCTTCGCGGAGCAGGGCATGGAAACGGGCCGGGGCGTCGGGCGTGGGCATGGCGGGGGCGCGTGTCATTCCGCGGTGGATACAAAGCGCTGGCGCACCGCGGTGGTCTCTGGGGCGTGCGCGGGGAATTTGTGGTCGTCGATCGAACAGACGGGCATGACCTGCATGAGGGAGTTGGTTATGAAGCACTCGTCCGCGGCG
This sequence comes from Opitutaceae bacterium, assembly GCA_027482505.1. GTDB lineage: Bacteria > Verrucomicrobiota > Verrucomicrobiia > Opitutales > Opitutaceae > IMCC26134_A. The sequence continues at coordinate 1,910 of JAIXVY010000431.1, forward strand.
CGCACCTCGTCGAGGGTGAGCGATTTTTCGCGGGCGCGCCCGGGGCCGATGATTTTCAGGACGTGGGCCCGGGCTACGCCGGGGAGGACGCCGGCGGAGAGCGGCGGGGTGTAGGCGTGGCCGTCCTTGACGATGAAGAGGCTGCTGACCGCGCCTTCGAGCACCTGGCCGGCCGGCGTGACGAAGAGGGCTTCGTCCGCGCCGGCGGCCTTGGCGGCCTGGCGGGCGAAGATGTTTTCCAGGTAGTTGAGGGTCTTGTGGCCGGTGAGGCGGCCGTCGCGCTCGCCCTGGCGGAAGGTCATGAGGCGAAAACCGCGCAGGAAGTCGGGCGCGGTGTAGGGCAGGGTGCGCGCGGTGATGAGCTCGGCGGTGCGGGTGAGTTCGCGGTAGCGCACGATCTTCACCGCGGCGGAGGGCAGGCGCACGGAGGCGAGGAGGCGCATGATCCGGGTGGCTAGTTCGTCGGCAGGCGGGGGCGGCTCGATCCCGAGCGCGGCGCAGGCGGAGGAGAGGCGGGCGTGATGGGCGGCGAAGAGCTGGGGGCGGCCGTCGCGGCAGCGTATGGTCTCGAAGGCGCCCTGGCCGTATTGAAAGCCGTCGGAAAGGGCGGAGACCTTGGCTTGCGCGGCGGGCAGAAGCTGGCCGTCGAGGATGACTTGGGGGGCGAGCGACATGGAAGGAGGGTTATAGCCCACGAAACACACGAAAGGGCACGAAAAGAAAACTCAGGAGCGGATGACGTGCGGGAGCACGTGTGGTCGTTTTCCTGTCTTTTCGGGTGTTTCGTGGGCTACTGGTTTTGCAGGGCCCGCTGCATGGAGCGACCCTTGTGCAGGGTCTCCTCGTATTCGGCGTCCGCGCTGCTGTCCCACGTGATGCCGCCGCCGACGTGGTAGGCGGCGAGTCCGTCGGCGCAGGTGATGGTGCGGATGGCGATGGCTAGATCGGCGTCGCCGTCGTAGCCGAGGTAGCCGAGCGCGCCGGTGTAGGCATGGCGCGGGACGGGCTCCAGTTCCGAGATGATCTGCATGGCGCGGATCTTCGGCGCGCCGGTGATGCTGCCGCCGGGATGGAGCGCGCGAAGGGCGTCGAAACGGTCGAGCCCGGGGGCCAGCTCGGCGGAGACGGTGGCCACGAGGTGGTGGACGGTGGCGTAGGTTTCCAGCTCGTGGCGGGCCTCGACGCGCACGCTGCCGGGCGCGGCGACGCGGCCGAGGTCGTTGCGCGCGAGGTCCACGATCATGAGGAGCTCGGCGTGGTCTTTGGCGCTGGCCAGGAGGCGGGCGCGGTTGGCGGCGTCGGCGGCCGGGTCGTCGAGGCGGGCGATGGTGCCCTTGATCGGGCGGGTCTCGATGCTCCGGCCGTGGACGCGAAGCAGGCGCTCGGGCGTGCTGGAGACGATCTGGTGGTCGCCGAAGTCCAGGTAGGCGGCGTGCGGCGCGGGGTTGAGCGCGCGCAGCCTAGCATATAATCCGGCGGCGGAACCGGCAAAGGGCGCGGTGAAGCGTTGGGTGAAGTTGACCTGATAAACATCGCCCGAGGCGATGTAGTCCCGGATGCGCTCGATGGCGGCGGCATAATCCTCGCGCCCCATGTCCGGCCGGAGCAAACAGCCATCGTCAATCATTGATTGACGATGGCTGTTTGGGGCCGGCGGCGGGGATGCGATTACGTCATGCAGGCGGGCGAGGGAGCGGGCGTCGGAGGCGACTAGGCTGGCGCGGTTTTCGGCGTGGTCGTAGACCAGCGCGGAGTCGTAGATGCCGAAGCAAAGCCCGGGCATGGCGGGTGTTGCGCCGGAGTTTTTCGAGCGCACTCCGTCCCGGAGGGCCCCCGCCTCGTAGCCGAGCCAGCCTATGGCGCCGCCCGCGAAGGGAAGCCCGGGTGCGGGCGCGCAGGCGTGGTCGGCAAGCAGGTGGCGGAGCCGGTCGAGGGCTCCGCGTTCGCTCGCGTTCGCCCTGACTATTTCTCTGGGCTCGCAGGCGAGGATGCTGAAGCGGGCGCGCGGCCCGGGCAGGGCGGTGTCGAGAAAGGCGCAGCCGGGACGGGCTGCAAAAGCGGGCCAGAGCCGCTCAGGCTCGAGCCCGGGCGAAGAGGGCAGGGGCTCGACGAGGGGCTGGCGCATGTGGGCGGCCGTGGCGCGAGGGGAGGGATCTCAGGCCGCCGGCGCCTGGGGAACGCGCATCTCGAAGGGAGGGAGGATGACGTGGACGGCGCGGCCCAGATCGTCGACGCCGTGGAAGCTGCCTTGGGCGCGGGCATCGGAGCCGGCGACGTGGTAGCTGTTGTAGGAGAAGCTTTCACCCGGTTCCAGGCGCGGGGCTTCGCCCACGATCTTGTCACCCTCGATGATCTGACGGGAGCCGTCGGCGTGGGTGAGCACCCACTTGCGGCCGAGGAGAGTGACGGTGTGCTCGGAGCCGTTGTGGATGGTGATGAAGTAAACGAAGGCGTGAGGCTGGTCCGCGGGCAGGCATTTGCCGCCGTGGTGATACACGAGTTTGTCGAGGCGGGCGGCGAGGCCGGGGAGTGCGAGGGAGGCGGACATGGCAGACGGTCGGACGCGGCAAAGCAAGGCACCCGGAGGCGCTTGGCAAGCGGGCGAATGATGTCGGCCGGGCGCAGGCCGCCTCAATCGACAATCCAAACTTGGTCGCCGACGCGGACCTCGTCGTAGAGCGCGACCATGTCCAAGTTGGTCAAAAGCACGCAGCCCGAGCTTTGCGGCTGGCCGATGCGATCTTCGCGGTTGGTGCCGTGGATATAAACATAGCGGGCGTGGGTGTCGACCACGCGGCCCTCGGCGTCGTTGCCCTGATTCACTCCCGGCTCCAGGCCGCGCAGCCAGAGGATGCGGCTGGTGATTAGGTTGCCGTCGTCCTCGTGTTCGAGGTAGTGTTTCCCGGTGGGGCGGCGGCCTTTGAACACCATGCCGAGGGGCTGTTCGCCGCCTATGCGCTCCGCGATCTCGTGCAGACCGCGCGGGGTGCCGAGCGAATCCTTAATGTTGCTGGGCGGCTTGGCGGACGTGGAGACGGGGTAGGCGCGGACCAGTTCGCCCTTGCGAAAAAACTGCAGGGTCTGCGCGGAGATGCGGACGAGGAGGATGCGGTCTGCGGGCTTGATGCCCAGCGTCCGGCAGGTTTTGGTGAACAGTTCCCAATTTCCATCCATCGTGAGCACGCGTAATAATGTTGTCGGTATCGTCGGCGCCACCGGCGCGGTCGGTCAAGAGCTCGTCCGTCTCCTGCACGAGCGCAACTTCCCCATGGGCTCGCTGCGGCTTTTCGCCTCGGCGCGCTCGGCGGGCAAGTCCGTCACGTATGCGGGCAAGACCCATGTGATCGAGGAAGCCAAGCCCGGCGCGTTCAAGGGCGTCGACCTCGCCTTTTTCGCGGCCGGCGGCTCCGTGACGCGTGCGCTCGCCGCCGACGCGATCGCGAGCGGCTGCACGGTTATCGACAAGAGCTCCGCCTACCGTCAGCAGGCCGACGTGCCGCTGGTGGTGCCGGAGATCAATCCCGAGGGCCTGCGCACGCACAAGGGCCTGATCGCGAACCCCAATTGCTCGACCGCGGTCATGCTGATGGGGCTCTATCCGCTGCATCGGCTCTTCGGCTTGAAGCGCATCTTCGTGGCCACCTACCAGTCCGTTTCCGGCACCGGCGCCGAGGCGGTGAAGGAGCTGGCCGACCAGATCGCCGCGCACTCCGCGGGCCAGCCGCTGACCCACAAAGTCTATCCCTACCAGATCGCGTTCAACTGCATCCCGCACATCGACACCTTCGGGGCCGACGGTTACACCGGCGAAGAGGAGAAGATGCGCCTGGAGAGCCGCAAGATCATGGGCCTGCCCGAGCTTCGCGTCTCCGCCACCTGCGTGCGCGTGCCGGTGGTCCGCGCCCACTCGATCGCGGTCAACGCCGAGTTCGAGCGGCCGGTGAACGTCGAGCAGGCGCGCGCCGCCATCGCGGCCTTCCCCGGCGCCGAGTTGATCGACGACACCGCGGCCAAGAAGTATCCCACCCCGCTGGCCTTCGCCGAGAAGGTGAAGTGCGGCGTGGGTCGCCTGCGCGTCGACACCGCTTTCGACAACGGCCTCTCGTTCTGGGTGAGCGGCGACAATCTCTGGAAGGGCGCCGCGCTCAACGCGGTGCAAAACGCCGAATTGATGTGTCGCGAGGGCTGGCTGCTGCGAGACCGCGCGGCGTCGGTCTGAAGGGCGCGTCGGGCGACCAGTCGATGACGCGGCCCGACGACCACGCTGCGCCACGCCCCGGGTTGCGGCGCGCCGTTCCCGGTGATTCCCGCGGTCCGTCATGAGTCCGGCCTTGGAATGGCCGGGCTGGCTGGCGGGCGCGGCAGGAGTGGCGGGCGGGTTGACGGTCCCCGGGTTTTGCCTGCTTCGCGCCGTGGGTCGGCCGGGCGGCTGGCTGGCGGCTTTTCTCGGCTCGCTCGCCGTGCTCCTAAACGTGGCTCTGCTGCTGGACGCCTTGGGCGCGGGGCTGAGGCCGGCGGCGCTGGCGGCGGGCGTGGCGGCGGCTAGCGCGTTGCTGGCGGGAGTCGCCTGGGCGCGCCAGCGCCGGGAAGGGAGCAGTGCGCCGGCAACGGGAGGCACAGCTAAGGTCGCGGCCGGTCCGCTTTTTTCCTGGTGGTGGCTTCCGGCCGGAATCGGCGCGGGTGCGATTCTTTACCGCGCGTGGGTCGATCCGCTGTCCGGCTACGACCACGTCATTCGCTGGGATTTTTTGGCGAAGATGCTTTGGGAGCATGGAACGCTGGCGTTTTACCCGCCGGTGCGAGGCGAAGACTTTGTGATCTATGGTTGGTGCGACGGCATTCCTCCCCTGGTGTCCTTGCTGCATTTTTGGAGCTACGCGTGCTTTGGCGGCATAGCTCCGCTTTTCACGTTTCCGCGCCTGGCGATGGAGACGCTCATGCTTTTCGGGGCGGTCGCTTTTTTGGCCGAAGTGCTTGCCGGGCGACGCGGCGCCGGTCCGGTGGCGATGGCGCTTCTGGCGTGCAGCCCGCTCGTGCTTTGGAGCGTGGCGATCGGGCAGGAGACGGGACTGACCGCGCTGAGCCTGGTCGCGATGCTGGCGTTTTTGTTGCGCGGACTGGACGAGGGCGGGGATGGGCGTGGTTTTTTCGAGGCTGGCGTGGCGGCGGGGGTGGGGGCTCTCGCCCGCGAATACGGCCTCGCGTGGACCTTGCTGGGATTGTTCGCGCTGCTGTGCGAGCGACGCTCGAGCCGGGATATTCTTCGGTTTTTCATCCCGGCGGTCTGCGTGGCGGCGCCTTGGTATCTCCGTAACTGGGCGCTGACGGGGAGCCCGCTGTGGTCTCATGAGCTCGGCGTGTTTCCGGTGAATCAAGAGCACGCTTCGTTGATGAACGATGTGGCGCTCTTCTTCGGCGTGCAGGGGCATTGGGGCGCCTTTGGCGAAACCTTGGCAAAATTGCCGCCCGTCCTGGGCGTGGCTTTGCCGCTGGCGGGCTGGGTGGCGCTGCGGGGGGCGCGGCGGGTGCGCTGGCCGCTCGCGGGGGCGGCCATGGTGTTCGCCTTGTGGTTGTGGTCGCTGCACCAAACGGCGGCGGGCTGGGACTACGCGATGCGTGTGCTTAGCCCTGCGATCGCGGCGATAGCGGCGGCCGGCGCGGTCGCGTGGGCCGGCTTGGAAGGTCGCAAGCGCGCGCTCTGCGTCGTTTTGGTAGTCCTTTGCGCTTCGGATTCCGCCGTTCGCTCGCTGCATTTGCCGGTCCGCGCCCCCGTCACTTTGCTCGGGCTGGGCGGGAAAGATTGGCGCGCATCCAGCCAGGCCTTTCGGGAGCAGGCCGCGGATCCGGTGTGGTCGCGCATCGCCAAAGCGGCGGAGGGCAGGTCTATGCTTTCCTACCACAGCTACGTGGCGGCGTATTTCGCGGAGCGCGGGGTGCCTGCGCATCCGGGCGTGAGCCCGGCGGTGGACTTCCTGCGGGACAAGGAACTGCCCCTGTCCGACATGATCGCAAGGCTGCGGGCCATGGGAGTGCGTTTCGTGTTTTTTCCCGTGCCCAACCCGGTGGGCGATCGGACGGCGGCGCGGACCCCGTTTTGGTCTGGTTTGGTCGCCGATTATGCGCCGGCGGCGGAATTTTACGCGCTGCGGGTGTATGATCTGGATAGCCTCGCACCCAGGCCGGGGGGCTCCGGCGCGAAGGAATGAGGGGGAGGGTAAATGTGTCCAAACCGCGCGCGGGGGACCTTCGGGGCGGGCGGAACAGCATAAAAACCCTTGTCAGCGTCCCGGTGCGTTTGTTGTCCTGCCTCTTTTGGTTTGGACGCTTAGCTCAGTTGGTTAGAGCACCTCGCTTACACCGAGGGTGTCGGGGGTTCGAGTCCCTCAGCGTCCACCA
>JAIXVY010000327.1 GCA_027482505.1 Opitutaceae bacterium
GACGCGGCTGCCGCCGGTGAGCGCGCCGGCGGTGTTCACCGCGGGCGTGATGACGAGGACGATGTGATACTTGGTGCCGAGCGTGTAGGGCTGATTGGTGTCTGGGCGGTTGGTTGTCACGCCGGCGTCGATCCACTCGACCTGGTCGGTCGCGGCATTGGTGCCCCGGGTCCAGGACATGAAGAGATACTCGGTGGTGGCGCTGTTGAAATCGAAGATGCGGCCCCAGTTCTGGACCGCGTTGTGGGTGGCCCAGAGTTCGATGGTGACGGGAGTTTTTTTGCCGCCCACGAGGTTCGTGCCGAGGTTGACGTAGGCCGAGGTGCCGTTGGCGCCTCCGGTCAGGGTGACCTCGGTCGAGCTTTGGGTGGCGGTTCCGCCGACGGCGGCGTTGGAGTCGGGGTCGACGATGGTGGCGTTGGAGCCGCCCACGGAGTCGAGCAGGTCACCGTTGAAGCTCCAGCGGTTGGCGAGCTTGGCCTTGGTCGGGGTCCACTGGGCGTCCTTGGGATTGGAGCCCGCGGCCATTTCCGCGGCGTTGGTGGCGCCGTCGGAGTCGAAGTCGCCCGAGCCGGTTTGCGAGGTGAGATTGCCGAAGTGCAGGATTTCCCAGCCGTCGTTCAGGCCGTCGCCGTCGGAGTCGGGCGTGGAGGCGGCGCTGGCGGGGTTGGTGTTGGCCGTCTCTTCCTGTTCGTTGGTGGCGAAGTCCTGGTCGGGATCGCCGGAGCCGTTTTGAACGGTGGTGTTGCCGAAATTCTGGATCTCCCACGCGTCGGCCAGGCCGTCGCCGTCGACGTCGGTGTGGGTGGAGGAGGCGAGGTTCGGATTCGAGCCGGCGGTTTCCTCCTGCTCGTTGGTGGAGCCGTCCGAGTCTGGATCGCCGGCGCCGTTCTGGGCGGTGGTGTTGCCGAAGTATTGAATTTCCCAGGCGTCGAGCAGGCCGTCGCCGTCCGCGTCGGGAGAGTCGTTGTTGAAGACGAAGTCACCGGCCGGGCGGGCGATGTTGCTGATGCGGACCTGGTCGAGGTAACCGTTGAGAAACTCGCCGGGGGCGGCGCGGTTTTCGTTTCCGATGACCAGCTGGCCGGTGATGGTGCCGCTGTTCAGGGTGACGGTCTGGTCGACGCCGATCTGGTTGGCCGCGTTGGGGGCGACGGCGAGCTTGGTCCAGTAGAAGCGGCAGTTCACGCCGTCGTAAACGAAGGCGACGTGGAACCATTCGTTCAGGGCCCAGGCGTGATCGCCGGACGCGGGGATGTCGGCGAAGCGCTGGGCGCTCGCCTGGCCGATCAGGTTGAATTCGAGGCGTTGCCCGGTGGTGCCTCCGGTGGTGAGCCGGAATTGAAAGCCGCGGGTCGTGACGGTGGCGTCTGTGCAGATGATCTCGCGGTTGCCGGTGGCCGAGCCGGGACGGATCAGGGCCTCGAGGGTGAAGGGCGAGGCGGCGCCGTTCACGCCCAGGCCGAGCGTCGACAGGGCGATGCGCTCCGCCGCGACGTCGCCTTCGTAGACGTCGACCGTGCCGCCCGCGTCGTAGCCGAGCAGATGGCTGGCGGTGGTTATCTTGGCTGGCACGCCAAAGCCGGGCGCGGCCACGGTGGAGTCGCCCAGAATGCCGGTCTGAACCGGGGGAGTGCCGGTCGCGGCGGTCACGTTCACGGCCGCGAGCTTGCGTCCGGCCGAGCCAAGATTCGCGACCAAGGTGTCTCCGGCCGCGTTTTCAAATTGATACAGGTGAACGGTGTTGGCGTCCGCGGTGTAGGGGGCGCGAATGCCCGCCTGGGCCGCGCCCGCGATCAAAAGAGAAGATAAAGAGGCGAGAAGCCGGGGGTAGTTCATTTTATAGCAAAAATACTCTGACCAATTGCTTGGGTTATCTTGCTGCTCGCTTGAATGGTGGGGTGGAGAGCAGCAAAAACGGGCGGTAATTGCCTTCGTTATCAGGGCTATTGATGCAACACCCGGGCAGGTTTAACGTATAAATTCGATGGCCAGAAGTGATTTTGGATAAGCGGGTTGCGTATCGAAGGAGGCGCCGAACTCCGGCCGTCTCGGCGCGACGGCGCGATGGTTCGGGCCGCGGGTGCCTGATGGTTTTTTGGCCGGTCGTCTTTGGCTTGCCGGACCGCGGAAGCGGCCGCGTTCCGGAGTCCGCGGCCCCTGTGCGGCTCAAGGGATGAAGGTTGCGCCGCGCCTGGCAGCTTCCGTGCGTGCGGGGGCGACGCGCAGGCCCGTCGTGTCGGCCTGCAGATAGATGTCCGTCGAACCGACCAGACGAAACGAGGTGGCGGTGGCGTCGGCCAAGCCGGGCACTCGAACAAAGCTGGCCCGCGCGGCGAAGGTCGGGCTGCCATCATCGGGCGCGATGTCCGCGCCCGAGGGGGTCGCGGCGATGTAGCGGTCGGGATAGTTGGTAGAGCGAATCGACACGGCGCCTTTTTCGCCCGAGAGGGCGGGGGTGAGGCGCCAGCGTCCGTCTTCGGCCGGTTTAACATCGGCGTCGATGCGCAGGCGGAAGTCGGCGTGACGGATTTTCCGGCCGGGCGAGGCTAGCGGGGCGAGCGTCACGGACGGCTGGCTGGGCCATTTGGCGCGCAGCGCGGCGAGTTCGCGCTTGGTGATCGGCAGGACGCCGCCATGGCGCTTGCGGCTGTCGCCGAAGGAGTAGGAGCCGGCCGGCATCACCTGGAACGCGGCGGGGTCGTCGAGGTTGGTCGTCTCGAAGGGCAGATAGCCTCGGCCGGTGGCGTATTGGTCGGCGAAAAGCCCCCATTTCCGCTGGCCGTTGAATTTGAACAGAATGGGGCCCTCGACCATTTTGCCGGTGTAGCCAAGCCGGGCGAGATCACCGATGCGTTCCCATGGTCCAAGCAGGTGGTCGGCGGCCTCGATGGTGATCTGGCCGTCGCCCGATGCGCGGTAGAAGCGGCGCCTCGCGCCTTCGACCTCCATGATCTGGGTGTCGATGATATCCTGGCCCTTGCCGCCTTCGCCGCGGCGGTCGATGTAGAGCTCGGGCGCGGTGAAGCTGCGAAAGTCCTTGGTTCGCGCTCCATAGATGCGGGCGCGGCGCTCGCCTTCGCGCGGGGAAATCGTGGCCCAGTAAACGAAGTAGTCCCCGCGGCTCTCGTCGTAGATAGCCTCGGGCGCCCAGGCGCAGCCGGCCTCGGGGATGGCGGAGGCCACGTCGACCATCCAGGGCTTCGACCAGTGCACCAGATCGGAGGACTCCCAAAACACCAGGGAGGTGCTGCCGTTTTTCATCGATTCGCCCCAGCCTTTGCCGGCGGCGATGCGCAGATCGGTCGCGAGCAGCAGGAATTTCTTTCCATCGGCCAGACGGATGAGCGACGGATCGCGCACTCCTTTTTCTCCCACGTCGGAGACGAGCACGGGCTCGGAATTGTTAAGGTCGCTCCAGTGGCGCCCGTCCTCGCTGACTGCGAAGTAGATTTGTTCGCCGCGCGGCGACTCGCCGGTGAAATGCGCGAACAAATACGCGGAGGGCTGCTCGGGCGCGGGCGCGATGTTCGGGCCGCTTTTGCCGGACTCGCTGCGCGGGTTGGCCAGCCCGATGGTAGCGAGCAGGGAGAAAAGGACGGACAGGCGGGGGGACATGGAAGTGGGTGGTTCGCGCGAAAGCTCAGGGGCGGGGCGGAAGATCCAGGCCCTCGGTGGTCTGCACGATGCGTCGAATGCGTCCGTCCTGCTCATGGTAGAGGTAGTCTATGCAGACGGAGCGGCGGTAGCTGCCTCCGACGTTCGGATGCTGGATGGCGCCGTTGTGATAGATGAAATACCACTGGCCTTTGAACTCGATGACGGCCTGGTGGATCGTGTTGCTGTTGAACGCGCCTTCGGAGAGCAGGCCGCGCGAAGTCCAGGGACCCTGGATCGACGGCGCGGTGGCGTAGGAGATTTTTTCCGGGAAGCCGCTCGCGTAGGAAAGATAGTAGGTGTCGCGGTGCTTGTGGATCCACGGCGCTTCGGTGAAGCCATCCAGGCCGCTTATCTCGACGATGGGGCCGTCGAGTTCGATCATGTTGGGCTTAAGCTTGGCGTAGTAGCAGTGGACGTTGCCCCAAAACAGCCAGGCGACGCCGTCCCCGTCGATGAAGACGGCGGGATCGATATCCTCCCACGCATGCTTGCCCTTAGGGGTCATGTCGGCGGTGACGAGCGCGGAACCGCGTGCGTCCTTGAACGGGCCGGTGGGCGAGTCCGCGACCGCGACGCCGAGGGCCTTGCCGGGCTTGGTGGAGTCGTGCTCGATCGAGACATACCAGTAGAATTTGCCGTCCTTCTCCACGACGTGGGCGGCGTAGGCGTCGGACTTGGCCCAGGCGAAGTCTTTCACCGCCAAGAGCGCTCCGTGGGGCGTCCACGTTTTCATGTCCTTGGACGAGTAGCAGAGCCAGTCGTGCATCGTGTAGCCCTGGTTGGGCTTTGCCTCGTCGTGGCCGGTGTAGAGATAGACGGTGTCGCCGTGGACGATGGCCGCCGGGTCGGCGGTGAAGACGTCGGTGATGATGGGATTCGCCGCGCGAAGAGCGGGCGCGCAGAGGGTCGTGATGAAACCGACCGCGACCAGGCAGGCGCGTAGAAAGGGGCGGGAGGGCATGAAAAAAGGTGGGGGAGGGGCAATCGGGCGCGAAAAACGCTCGGGCGCGACCACTACTTAACAGCGAAAAATCCTCATCTTTTCGGCCATCGTCCTGCCCGATTTTTTCGGGGAAATGCCACCCCGGCGGGCCGCGCGGCCGGGTTTACGCTAAATGCCGCGGAGCCCTGCAAGCGTGGGCGCAGCCGGTCAACGCTCCCTCATACCCCGTCCCATGCCACGCCTGCCCATCTCCTGGCTGCTGCCTTGCCTCCTCCTGTGCGTTTCTCTTTTCGCGCCGCCCGCGGCGACCGCGCAGACGATGGAAATCTCCGCCGGCGTCCAGACCTACGCCTCGCTCTCCGGCGCGACCGTCACGATGACGGGCAAATCCGAGCTCCGTCTCACCGCCTCCACCGCCACGCTCTCCGGCAGCACGGTTCATCTGAACTCGCCCGACGCCTGGGTGCTGTTCACCGCGGTCAAGCCCTCCGTCGTCGTCTCGACCTACCTTTCGCAGCTTCGCGTCAATGGCGCCGCCGCCGTCTCCGGCTCCAACGTGCGCGTCGTGCAATACGAGCTCGGCGCGGTCGTCATTCCCCACGCGCCGTCGTTTCAGCCGCTGGAGGCGTTCACCGGCCGCGATTTCAGCGGCGCGGCGCGCACCTTCGGCACCTACACCTACTACAACACCGCCACCGCGCTCGGCGCCTTCAACCGCGACATCAGCTCCTTCAAGCTCAAGCGCGGCTACATGGCCACCTTCTCGACCCAGACCAACGGCACCGGCCCCAGCCAGGTCTACATCGCGCAGGACGCCGACCTCGAGATCGGCCGGCTCCCCTCCTCCCTGGACAACGCGATCCGCTTCGTGCGCGTCCTCCCCTGGCGCTGGGTCTCCAAGAAGGGCTCCTGCGACGTCGGCCCCGCCACGCTCAACGCCTCCTGGCACTACAACTGGGACAACAACCAGAACTCTCCGCTCGACTGGGAATACGTGCCCATCCGCCAGCAGCGCTGGTGGCCCGCCTATCCGACCAACAAGCCCGACTCCACCCACCTCTCCGGCTTCAACGAACCCGACAATCCCGTCGAGGACTCCTACACCTCGCTCGGTAACGGGTCCGTGGATACGGCCATCGCCGTCTGGCCCGAGCTGCTCGCCAGCGGCCTGCGCGTCGGCTCCCCCGCCGTCACCGACGGCGGCCTCGCCTGGCTCTACGACTTCATGACCAAGGCCGACGCCGCCAAACTGCGCGTCGACTACGTCACGATCCACTTCTACCGCTGCGGCTTCACCGCCCAGCAGCTCTACGACTGGCTTTACGACATCCACGTCCGCACCGGCCGTCCCATCTGGATAACCGAGTTCAACAACGGCGCCGACTGGACCTCCTGCGCCGACCCCTCCTACGCGCAAAACGCCACCCGCATCGCCGAATTCATCGACATGATGGACAAGGCCCCGTGGATCGAGCGCTACGCCGTCTACAGCCGCGTCGAATACATGCGCCAGATGACCTACGACACCGGCGGCCTCACCCCCGCCGGCGTCGCCTACCGCGACAACGCCTCGCCGATGGCCTACGTGCAACGCCTCCCGAGAACCGGCGCCCGCGCCCTCGCCCAGTTTTCCTTCGAAGGCGACACGCTCGACGCCTCCGGCCAGGGCAACAACGCCGCCCCCGTCGGCCGCCCCGCGCTGGCGCCCGGCCGCTCCGGCGGCCAGGCCCTCCGCCTCGACGGCGATTCCCAATACCTCCAGCTCCCGCCCGACGTCGCGAGCTCGTCCGCGTTCAGCTTCGCCGCCTGGGTTCGCTGGGATGGCGGCGCCAACTGGCAGCGCATATTCGACTTCGGCCGCGACACCTCGCGCTACGCCTTCCTCACCCCGAGCGCCACCGGCGGCTATCTCCGCTTCGCCACCCGCAACAACGGCTCCGAGCAGACCATCCAGATGAACTCGGCCCTGACCGTCGGCCAATGGTGCCACGTCGCCTTCACGCTTTCCGGCGGCACCGGGCGGCTTTACC
>JAIXVY010000103.1 GCA_027482505.1 Opitutaceae bacterium
CGACGCCGCCCGCGCCGCGCTCCACCTCACCGGCCGCCCTTTCCCGCAATCCGACCCGCGCGCGCTGAACACCGGCTGGTCCCTCCTGCGTCGCGCGGTGCTGGAGGTCTCCGGTCACAACGAGGGAGATTTTCGCGCCGCCTACCGTCGCTACGCCGACAGTGGCGACACCGCGGAGGCCCTGCTGGCCGCGCCCAGACACGCGCCCGTGCCCGGACACGCGCTCAAGCTGTCCGACTTGGAATCGTTTCTCTCCAGCCTCTCCTCCGCGACCGGTCCCGCGGCCAAACTTGATCTGCTCACCGCCGCGCTCCGTCCTCTCTCGCCCCTCGCCGCCAAGTATCTCGTCAAAATCGTCACCGGCGATCTGCGCATCGGCCTGCGCGAAGGCCTGGTCGAGGAGGCTCTCGCCGCCGCCGCCGGAAACACCCTCTCCGAGATACGGGACGCCAACCTGCTTTGCGGCGATCTCCCCGCCGTCGTGCTCGCCGCCTTCTCCGGACGCCTGCCCGATATCTCGCTGCGCGTTTTCCATCCGCTTCAATTCATGCTGGCCAGCCCGGAGCCGAGCGCGGACGCCATCCTGGCGCGGCTCGCCCCGCCAGTATGGATCGAGGAAAAATACGACGGCATTCGCTGCCAGCTCCACAAGCAGGGCGACCGCGTCGAGCTTTACTCGCGGGATCTCCATCGCCTCACCGACCAGTTTCCCGAACTCATCGCCGCCGCGCGCCGCGAACTCTCCCGCGATTGTATTCTCGACGGCGAGCTCCTCGCCTGGCGCGACGGCCGCGCCCTGCCCTTCGCCGAACTGCAAAAACGCCTCAATCGCCGCCTCGAGGGCGACGACCTCTTTCTCGGCCAGGAAATCCCTCTCGCCTACTCCGCCTACGACCTCCTCTGGCTTGAAAATCGCCCCCTGCTCAAATCGCCGCTCGGCGTCCGCCGCCAAAACCTCGAAACCCTCCTCAAACATCGTCAATCAATGATTGACGATGGATTGATCCGCCTGGCTCCGGTGCTGCGCGCGGCCACCGCGGCCGAGATCGACACCGCGTTTCACCACGCGCGCCAACGCGGCAACGAGGGCCTCATGGCCAAGGACCCCGCCTCGCCCTACACCCCAGGCCGCCGCGGCCTCGCCTGGCTCAAGCTCAAGAAAGCCTACGCAACCCTCGACGTCGTCGTGGTCGCCGTCGAACAGGGCCATGGCAAACGTCGCGGCGTGCTCAGCGACTACACCTTCGCCGTTCGCGACGAATCCGACGGCTCCCTTCGCGTCGTGGGCAAGGCCTACTCCGGGTTAACCGACGCCGAGATCGCCGCGCTCACCGAACACTTCCTCGCCAACACCCTCGAAGAACGCGGCCGCCTGCGCCGCGTCGCGCCGGACACCGTGCTCGAGATCGCCTTTGATCGCATCCAGCCCAGCCCACGCCACGACAGCGGCTTCGCCCTGCGCTTCCCCCGCATCGCCCGCATCCGCGCGGACAAAACACCCGCCGACATCGACACCCTCGAAACATGTCGCCGCCTCGCCGCCGCCAACGCCTTCGCGCCCGCCGCGCCGGGACCGCTCCCCGATGCCTCGTCCGCCTAAGTCCGCCGTCCACCTCCGCCCGGAACCGTTTCCCGGCCTCCTCCCCGAGCTGGGCGCGTGGTTTTCCCGCCGCTTCCCCGCGCCCACCGCCGCGCAACTCGCCACCCTGCCCCACATTCTCGCCGGTCGCTCCGTTCTGCTCTCGTCGCCCACCGGCACCGGCAAAACCCTCGCCGCCTTCCTCGGCGTATTCGACCACCTCGCCCGCGCCCGCGACGCCGGCACGCTGCCCGCGAACGGCATCGTCGCCATCTATGTGTCCCCGCTGCGGGCGCTCGCCTACGACCTCCAGAAAAATCTCCACGGTCCCCTCGCCGAACTCGGCTGGGATTTCGTCCGCATCGCGGCGCGCACCGGCGACACGCCGGCCAAGGACCGCGCCGCGCAGAAAAAGAAACCGCCCCACATCCTCGTCACCACGCCCGAGAGCCTCGTCCTTTTGCTCAGCCAGCCCGCCTGGGCGCCCGCCCTCGCCACCGTGCGCTTTCTGCTCGTGGACGAACTGCACGCCCTCGCCGAAAACAAGCGCGGCAGCCTCCTCGCCCTCGCCGCCGAGCGACTGGAGTCGCTCATCGCCGGCTCCGCGCCCCAGGCACCCCGCGCGCCGCTCCTGCGCGTCGGCCTCTCCGCCACCGTTTCTCCGCTCGCCGAGCTCGCCCGCTTCCTCGCCGGCCCGGCGCGCCCCTGCGAAATCGTCGAGATCCTGCCGACGTCCGCCAACCCGGCGGACCTCGCCGTATTCTCCCCGCTGGCCAAGAACCCGTATCCAGCCGCCGGTTACACCGCCACCCGCGTGCTTCGCGAGCTCGCCGTCGAGCTCCGGCGCCACCGCACCACGCTCGTCTTCACCAACACCCGCGCCGGCGCCGAATCCATCGGCCTGCGGCTGAAACAACTCCTGCCCGAGCTCGCATCCCTGATCGAGGTCCACCACGCGTCGCTCGACCGCGCCGTGCGCCTGGAGGTCGAGGACCGGCTGAAACGCGGCGAACTCCGCGCCGTCGTCTGCTCCACCTCGCTCGAACTCGGCATCGACATCGGTTCCATCGACCTCGTCGTGATGGTTTCGGCACCGAAAGGCGTCGCCCGCGCCCTTCAGCGCCTCGGCCGCTCCGGACACGCGCCCGGACAGACCGCGCGCGGCCTGCTCGTCGCCACCAACATCAACGACCTCGCCGAGTGCGCCGCCACCGTGCGCCTCATGCGCGCCCGCGCCCTCGAGCCGCTGCGCCTCCCGCAAAATCCCGCCGACGTCCTCGCCCAGCACCTCGTCGGCATCGCAGTCTTCGGCGACACCACGCCCGACGAGGCCTACGCGCTCGTCGCTCGCGCCCATCCGTTCGCCGAGCTCCCGCGCGAGCTCTTCGACCGCATCCTCCGCTACTTGCAGGGCGGTGGCCGCTCGCTCGAAAAAGCCTACGCCCACCTTTTCGGGAAAATCGTCATCGACGCCGAGGGCC